>DATHEH010000345.1:0-15543 GCA_035318685.1 Ferruginibacter sp. | reverse complement strand
AAGACAGGAAAGAAGTACTCAAACGTTGTGAAGACGGATCCTTGCATATTTTAATTGGCACGCATGCCGTAATTGAAGATAAAGTGTTGTTTAAAAATTTGGGTTTTGCTGTAATTGATGAACAACACAAATTTGGTGTAGCACAAAGAGCCCGGCTGTGGAAGAAAAATTCCATCCCTCCACACGTGCTCGTAATGACGGCAACGCCAATACCACGAACGCTGGCGCTTACGGCATATGGAGATCTTGATTACAGTGTAATAGACCAGTTACCCCCGGGGAGGCAACCGGTAAATACGCAACATCGTTCTGAAAGTACAAGGCCACAGGTAATGGGCTTTGTTAAAGAAGAGATACAAAAGGGAAGACAGGTATATATTGTTTATCCATTGATAGAAGAAAGCAGCAAGCTGGATTATGAGAACCTGATGAAAGGATTCGAGGAAGTAAAATCTTTTTTTCCTGAACCCAAGTACTGGATCAGCATGGTACATGGAAAACAGCCTGCAGCACAAAAAGAGACCAATATGCAACGTTTTGTAAAAGGCGATACCCAGATCATGGTAAGCACTACCGTTATAGAAGTTGGTGTTGATGTTCCCAATGCCAGTGTAATGGTTATAGAGAGTGCAGAAAAATTTGGATTATCACAACTGCACCAGCTTAGGGGCAGGGTGGGACGGGGAGCAGAAAAAAGTTTTTGCATATTATTAACAGGCAGTAAAATATCAAATGATGCCCGTGAAAGGTTAAAGATAATGACAGCAACAAATGACGGTTTTAAGATCGCGGAGAAGGACCTGGAGATCCGTGGACCGGGAGACATTGAAGGCACCAGGCAAAGCGGGGTATTAAATTTTAAACTGGCCAATATTGTTTCGGATAAGGTGATACTGGAAGCAGCCCGCAATGCGGCTTTGGTCATACTGGATACGGACCCTGACCTGAACGAACCTGTTAATTTTCCTGTTAAAAACTTCCTGCAGCAACAAAAGGGGAAAACGGCATGGAGTAAAATTTCGTAACTAAATTTTACAAAATACCGGTGAACAAAACCAAAGAATTTATCGTTTTAATTTAGTACATTGTAAAAAAGAAATACTTGAAGATCCTGAGGAAAATAATATTCAAATCCATATTAATTCTTTCATCATTTTTTATTGCGCAAACCACGAATGCGCAAATGGAATTCGTAGAAAATAAAGGCCAGTGGGATAGCAAGGTCCAGTTTAAAGGCGACTTCTCCAGCGGTTCTTTCTTTTTAGAGAACGAGGGATTTACGGTTCTTTTACACAACACGAATGACCTGGGCAGGCTAACCGCAATGATGCACGGTCAACAAAACAACCCTGGCGAGATGGCCACCCGGCCGATGGTCTTAAATTCACACGCTTATAAAGTAAAGTTCCTGGGAAGTGCAGCAAGCATCCAAAGCGTTCCCGATAAGGTCCAGTCATTCCATAATAATTATTTTATAGGGAGTGACCCGTCAAAATGGGCAGCCGATTGTAAAATATTCCAGGCAGTAACCTACCAGGACGTTTATCCTAATGTAGACGTGCGGTATTACAGTGATGCCGGGAAACTAAAATATGATATAATAGTACGGCCCGGCGGAAAAGTGGAAGCTATAGCAATGAAGTATAGCGGGGTTGAAAAGCTGCAGGTAAAGAACAAGGAACTGGTTATCGGCACATCGGTTGGCGCAGTAAAAGAATTGTATCCTTACACTTACCAGGTAGTAAATGGTAAAAAAGAAACCGTTGATTGCAAATACGTGGTTAAAGATGACATCGTTCGTTTTAAAGTAGATGAGTATTCACCTAATTCCACCATCGTAATTGATCCCACTTTAATATTTTCCACTTTTACCGGAAGTCCACAGGAAAACTGGGGTTATACAGCTACACCGGGGCCCGATGGCAGCTTCTATGCCGGTGGTATTGCTTTTGGTGCGGGCTACCCTGTTTCACCGGGTGCATTTCAAACTGGTTTTGGCGGTGGTGTTGATGATGATGAGATACATAGGTTGTATGATATTGCTATTATGAAATTCTCTGCCAATGGTTCCAATCGCTTATATGCGACTTACCTGGGCGGGAGTGGAAATGAACAGCCACATAGTATGATATGTGACGCACAGGGCAATTTGATCGTTGCGGGAAGAAGCAATTCACCTTCTGTTACCAGTGGAACTTTTAAGGCATATCCTTTATTGCCCGCAGGAAACCAGGTAGGCAGCGGGGGTGGATATGATATTGTGCTGACCAAATTCAATTCCACGGGATCAGCGATACTCGGGTCTGTTAAAATAGGGGGTACGGGCAATGATGGGGTGAACATTCGTGGTAAGTATGTCGGGCCTGATGGTGTTGATCTTTCAACCCGCAGGAATTACGGTGATGATGCCAGGAGTGAAGTTATAATCGATGGCGCCAATAATGTTTACCTGGCTTCCTGTACTCAATCGGTAAGCAACTTCCCGGTTTCCAATTCCGGGATACAGCCTTTATATGGGGGGGGTAGACAGGATGGCGTTATCATTAAACTCACACCTAACCTTAATGCTGTTACATTCAGTACATTTTTTGGAGGCGGCGCTGATGATGCATGTTTTGTTTTGTCATTGAGCCCCGCAACAGGCGATTTATATGTTGCAGGCGGTACAGGAAGTAGTGACCTGCCTGGCAATACCACAGGTGTTTTACAAGGGACTTACGGGGATGGTGAAACAGATGGATTTGTAACACAGGTACGAAGTGATGGCTCAGGTATTATTAAAACAACTTACCAGGGTACCAGTGGTCACGATCTTATATATGGTTTGAAGTTCGATAAGCAGGGTTTTCCCTATATCATGGGTACCACAACCGGTAGCTGGACCGTAACAAATGCGAACTTCAGTAACCCGGGAGGCAAACAATTCATCAGTAAGCTACGACCCGATCTGTCGGCCTATGTTTATTCTACAATTTTTGGTACCAACGCATCAGTGCCCAATATTTCACCTATCGCTTTTTTAGTTGACCGCTGCGAGAATGTGTATGTTTCGGGTTGGGGCGGGGGCCTTAATGTTGACAAAGGTTATCCCAGTGCCGGTACTGCTGGTATGCCCGAAGTAAACCCGTTGCCAGGTATTCCGGCAGCTGATGGCAGGGATTTTTATTTTTTCGTTTTGGAAAAAAATGCGCAAAGCCAGTTCTTTGGATCACACTTTGGTCAAAACGGGGGATTGGGTGACCACGTTGATGGTGGCACCAGCCGCTTTGATGAGAACGGGATCATTTACCAGGGAATATGCGGCTGTGGCAATGGCGGAGCTTTGTTCCCTACCACACCCGGTGTATGGTCAAGGACGAATAATGCAGGTGATGGTTGTAACATGGCAGCTGTAAAAATAGAAATGAATTTTGCGGGTATCGGCGCAAGTGTAAAAGCAACCATCGACGGGGTAATAGATACCATTGGCTGTGTGCCCCTCACCATAAATTTTACAGATACCCTGGCAAAAGGCAAAATGTATATCTGGGATTATGGTGATAACAAAAAGGATGACACCACCTTTGCACCGAATAATTCTGTTTCGCACACGTATGACTTCGTTGGAACCTATCTCTTAAGGCTTATTGCCATTGATTCCACTACCTGCAATATATCTGATACCGCATTTGTATCCGTTAAGGTTGGGTCTAATATAGTTAGCCCCGATTTCAGTTTTGCTAAACTGGATTCCTGTAATAGTCTCCGTTACCAGTTTACAAATCTTACTTCAGCAACGGTACCTGTTTATACCAATCAAAGTTTCTTATGGGATTTTGGAGACGGATCTCCAAAGGTCAGGTCGGGCCTTGCGCCACAGGTACATACCTTTCCGTCTACGGGAACCTATTTCGTTACGTTGATCGTTGATGATACTGCCTTCTGTAATGCGCCCGATACCGCCATAAAACAAGTGCGCATAAGCCCAAATGTAAAAGCCATATTCTCAACACCTGCACGGGGTTGTGTGCCTTATACCGCACAATTCACGAACGAATCTCTTGGCGGTATGGAATGGCTATGGGAATTCGGGGATGGAGATTTTTCAACGGATTTTGAGCCAACGCATTTGTATGACGTTGTAGGAACTTATAATGTGCGTCTCATCGCTATCGATACAAGCACCTGTAATAAAAGGGATACATCAGCTTACTTTACGATCACTGTTTTCCCGATCCCTACAGCGGATTTCACCTGGCTGCCAAATCCACCTGTGGCAAATACAGCGGCCACGTTTACCAATCTTTCAATTGGCGCTCTGCGGTACCTATGGGATTTTGGTGATGGTGAAAGTTCAACTGAGTTTGAGCCATCTCACCTTTTTAACGCAACAGGAACTTACAAAGTAACCTTATTTGCATTTAACGCTGCGGATTGCGTGGATAGCATAAGCCATGACGTACCCATAATCATTAACCCCTTATTGGACGTACCCAATGCATTTACCCCCGGAAGATTTGGCAGGAATGCGGTTGTTAAGGTAGAAGGCTTTGGTATTGGTAAAATGGAATGGAGGATATATAACCGCTGGGGACAAGTGGTTTTTCAATCCACAAAGAAAAACCAGGGATGGGATGGCAAATTCAAAGGCGTGTTGCAACCAATAGATGTATATACTTACACTTTAGATGTAGAATTTACAGATGGGGTTAAGTTGCGAAAGACGGGTGACATCAGTTTGTTCCGATAAGCCTCTCCCGTGGAGAGGGAACCGGATGCTCGAAGCAAAGACTACCTTTTGTAAAATGAATAGTTTTTGCCTTGTTGCTGAAGAAAGGACTAACATTGATTTGGAAGATAAAATGTTTGTATTTGTTTAATGCGCCGCATCTTTTCCCCCGGAGAAGGAACTTAGTTAAAGTATAAGCTGTGTTTCAGGGCGAAAGGTGAAACGCAGTTGACGTGGAAGATAAAATGTTTGGATTTATTTAATGTACCACCTCGTCTCTACCGGAGAAGAGGAAGGGAGAAGAGGCTAAAAAGAAAAAAATGACGAGGAAAATAAAAATATTTATGCTGCTGGCTTGTAGCCTGCAACTTGCAAATGACCTGCAGGCCCAGGACCTGCATTTTTCCCAGTTCTTCAATTCACCACTCAGTACCAATCCTGCTAATACGGGTTTTATTCCTGATGCGGATTACAGGATCGGGGCGCATTATCGTAATCAATGGAGTGCAGTAATGTCGGTGCCTTACAAGACCGTCAGTGCTTTTGCTGATGCACAGGTGTTCAGGAATAAGCTGGAGAACGGATGGCTCGGACTTGGTGCCCTGATATTAAACGACAAGGCGGGTAGTGGCAGTTTGACCAGTACAAAGATCTATGGATCCCTGGCTTATCACCAGATGCTGGGATTAAGCAGCCTGGTTTCGGCAGGCTTTAATATTGGCTGGGCCAATAAACGCGTCGACCTGAGTAAGCTGACATTCCCTGACCAGTTTGACGGAAAATTCTTTGATGGCACTGCCTCATCTGAAGCGAAAAGCGGATTTGCCAATACCAATGTCAGCTACATGGATATGCATGCCGGTATGAACTATGCTTATTTTCCACGGGAAGATATTTATGTAAATGCCGGTTATTCTATCCAGCACGTGAACAGGCCAAGGGAAACCTTCTTTAAGGATAGCACAAACAATGGCCGCATCCCGATGCGCCATACGGGTTTCGTTAATGGTATCTTCAAACTTAATGACCGCGTGATCGTTAACCCCAATGCCTATTTCTCCACACAGGCTGCTGCAAGAGAACTCGTACTGGGGTTAAATGCTAATTATAACCTTTCGGAATTTGGGGAAAAACAATTGCTGGCAGGCATATATTACCGCCTGGGTGATGCTGTGATACCAATGATAGGGTTTGAAATAAAAAAGCTCCAGTTCATGTTCAGCTATGATGTTACCCTCTCTTCAATGAGCAAATTCAATGGCTATCGTGGTGCCAGTGAACTCACTATTATTAAGAAAGGATTTTACCCGGAGAATGTTGACCGGCAATCCTTATGCCCTAGTTTTTAACTTAGTAATAAAAAAATCATCCTCTTTTGCCGATGTAGGTAGCATGCCGTCGCTTGGGCTCCGACCAGCGACTTATAATGCTCTTGCTAATGTGTTTCTTTAGTTTCTGGTGTTTTAGATGTAAATGCTGATATTTTCCTGGTGAGTATTTAAATCTTAATTAGGATAAGGCAGCAGTAAAATACGCCGCTGGTTGAAACCCAGGCGGCGGCAAGCAATAAAAAAATGCATCCCGCTTTCGGCGGGATGCATTTTTTTATTAAGTCTTTTGATGAATGCGTTATTCTTTTTCTATCGTCATCTTAAAATGATCTTTCTTAAAATACTTCCTGTATTTATCGGTTGTTCTTTCACTTTGTTTCTTCCCGTCAATGTAAAGAGCCTTGTCCTTGTATTCCAGTACAAATCCTTCTTTTGCATTTACCAGGCCGTCTTTTTCCAGTTCATTGAACATCTCTTTGGTCTGCTTCAGCTCTTCCCTTGCTTTACCGATACCTGCTTTTGCTTCATTCATGATCTTATCCACGTCGATCTTCTTGAGTTCGATCTTGCTTTTTTCAATTTCAATTTTTGCTTTCCCGAGTTCTTTTTTAATGGCCTCCCGGTCAATATCTTTTATTTCGATCCTTGCTTTTTCTATTTCTTTCTTTGCTTCTGCCAAAGCTTTTTCCATTTCACCTTCTTTTGCTTCCCAGTTGAAATCTTTTAAAGATAAGGTTACATCAGCAAGCAATTTATCAAGGTCAATAGTTTTCAGTGAATTTTCCACGTCTTTCATGATCTTTTCCATGTCAAGGTCCTTCAAAGTGTTTTCCACCTGTTTTTGGATTTTTTCGAAATCTATTTTTTTGATCTCATC
Source organism: Ferruginibacter sp. (assembly GCA_035318685.1). Classification (GTDB taxonomy): domain Bacteria; phylum Bacteroidota; class Bacteroidia; order Chitinophagales; family Chitinophagaceae; genus Ferruginibacter. Next base: position 8,627 of record DATHEH010000345.1, on the reverse strand, counting down.
ATTTACCTGCAATAAAGACCTGTCGAGCTGACTTTGTAATTTGTCGAAGTCTTTCATCCTGATAGAACCGTCGCATTTCTTATCAGGTACCGTATCCCCTATGGTTTCCTGCATATCAAATTCTTCCTGCACTACAAATTTTCCACCGCTGAATGGTGAATCCTGGAAAGACATGGTAACGACACCTATTAACAGGATCGCGATAAAACCTGCCAGTGCATTTTTGTTTTTCAAAATAAATTGTTTCATGGCTATAATTTATGTTGGTTAAAAGTTCATACGAAGGAATTCGTAACAAATATAATTAGCTATTTGAATTTTTGCAATAAGTTAATAAAATTTAACATTTTCTAAAAACAGGACATTGTTGAACCACATAGCAATACAGGACACAATAGAACAGCAGATAGGGCCATGTGGAACCTATTCTGAATCGGTGACATTGTTGAACCACATAGCAACATAGGACACAATAGAACAGCAGAAAGACCTATGTGGAACCTATGTTCCTATCTTTCTATGTGGTTCAAAACCTAAGAGCTAAATGAAACTGAGCCACTACTGGCAAACGGCATCATTTTAAGAACTCACTTATTTACACGATTTTTACACAAATAATGTTACATGCAAACTGCTGAAGAACTAAAACCCGGCGCATTGAAGTACGTGGATTCTTTCAAAAAAATGGTTGGCGATGCCTATGTCTTCGTTGATACGGAAAGTTTGAACAACTATGCGCATGATGAGACCGAGAACCTGCATTTTCTTCCCGATATTGTTATAAAACCCAGGACGGCAGAGGAGATCAGCGCCATCATGGTGCTCTGTAATGAGCACCGGATCCCCGTTACACCACGGGGTGCCGGTACCGGCCTTAGTGGCGGAGCCCTTCCGCATTTGGGTGGCGTGTTACTGTCTATGGAGCGGATGAATTCCATTGTAGAGATCGATGAACGAAACCTGCAGGTGACCACCGAGCCCGGCGTAATTACCGAAGTGCTGCAAAATGCCGTAAAGGAAAAGGGTTTATTTTACCCCCCCGATCCCAGCAGCAGGGGCAGTTGTTTCATCGGCGGAAATATTGCAGAGAACAGCGGCGGGCCCAAAGCAGTGAAATACGGTGTTGTAAAAGATTATGTATTGAACCTCGAATTGGTTTTGCCAAATGGTGAGATCATCTGGACAGGCGCAAATGTGTTAAAAAATTCAACCGGTTATAATTTAACACAATTGATCGTGGGAAGTGAAGGAACTTTAGGAATAGTTACTAAGATCGTGTTGAAACTTTTGCCTTATCCCAGGCATGAATTGCTCATGCTGGTTCCTTTCGGTTCACTGGAAAAAGCAGGTGAAGCGGTAAGCGCAATCTTCAGGGCAGGCTTTATACCGAGTGCGCTTGAGCTGATGGAGATAGACTCCTTAAAGATCGTGAGTAAGTTTGTAGCCAGTACTGCCATACCTGTTACAGATGATATTGAAGCGCATTTGATCATAGAAGTGGACGGCAACCATATGGACACACTGATGAAGGAAATGGAAGAGATCACGGAACTTCTTGCGGAATATAACTGCGGCGAAGTGTATTTTGCCGATGACGTCCAGCAAAAAGCGGAATTATGGAAATTGCGCAGGCGTGTTGCTGAAGCAGTAAAAACAGACGGCTATACAATTGAAGAGGATACAGTAGTGCCGAGGGCAGAATTGCCTGCTTTGATACGTGGTGTAAAAGCATTGGGTAAGCAACATGATTTCCAGGCGGTGTGTTACGGTCATGCAGGCGATGGCAATCTTCATATCCGCATAAAAAAAGAAGGTTGCGTTTACAGCCTTAACAACGCGGAAGTGATACCTGCACTGAAAGCCTTATTTGAACTGGTAAAATCATTGGGCGGTACCATCAGTGGAGAACACGGTATCGGGCTTGTGCAGAAAGAATATATGGGTATCGTTTTCCGGGATGCGAACCTTGAACTGATGAGGGGGATAAAAAGAATATTCGATCCTAATAATATTCTTAACAGCGGGAAGATATTTGATGCTCATCCACCTTTAACCGCATAAATTATTAAAAGCTTAATTAAAAAATAAACCCAGGATAGTGGCCGGGTGGGACACCGGCCACGGCGATGGCCGCGGTTGGTGTGCCACCAACCGCAATTCGAAAAATGTTGACATGATAATGAATATTGAGTTCTAATAAATTAAGACTTTCACTAGTGCTACACATTAATAAAAAATAAAACCCCGGAAAATTAAATTTCAACCAAATGAAAAAAGCATTTATAGTTTTAGTGTTATTAAATATCTTTTATACGGCTTTCGCACAGGAAGAAAATGAAAGCAGTGAAAGAAAAGGAGGTTTTAAGAAAGAAAACCTTTTTGTTGGCGGTGAGCTGGCACTTGGTTTTGGCAGTTATTATACGGCCCTGGGGGCAAGCCCGTATTTTGGGTACAGCATTACCAGGTATCTTGACGCTGCCGTTTCTTTTAATTTTAATTATACGGCCCAGCGTGATTATCCTTATTATGGTGATAAAGCAAGACAGACCCTGTATGGGCCAGGTGCATTTGTAAGGGTATATCCTTTGCAATTTTTATTTGCCCAGGCTCAATTTGAACATAATTTCATTAAGACCAGGTATATCCCGGGTAACGAGTCACCATATCTTCCTTCTACTGAACATACCGGTGTGAATAGTTTTTTAGTTGGAGCAGGTTATGCCGGCGGCAGGGACGAGTATAATAAAAGCTTCTATTATATATCAATATCATTCGACGTGCTGGGAAATAATGCTTCGCCATATACTTCCGGTTCGGGAACTGCTATCCCTATAATACGTGCAGGCTATAACATCGCATTGTTCCAGGGCAGGAGGTAAAGAAATCATCAGAGGTGAGCCGTTAATTCAGCTGGCATACCAAGCACCACGAATTTGTCTTCTATCCTGTCGTATAAAAAATTCTCATTCTGCATCATGGCGGCGTGTGCCAATAAATGATCATAGAACCCCGCGGTGTTAAGTATGAATATCTTTTTATCATGAATGCTTAACTGGTTCCAGGTGAGCATTTCGAAAAGCTCATCCAGGGTACCAAAGCCACCGGGTAAAACAACAGCGGCATCACATTTTTCGTAAAGCATTCGTTTACGGGTATGCATGGTATCAACCACCAGCAATTCTGTTATGCCTTCATGCTGGTGTTCCCAACCGGTAAGGAGGGTAGGGATGATGCCGACGACTTTGCCGGACTTTTCCAATACTGCATTTGCGAGTTCACCCATTATACCTTTATTGCCGCCGCCATAAATAAGTGTTATATCTTTTGATGCAAGCAGGTGGCCCAGTTCCCTGGCCTGCTCTTTGAACAAAGGATTATTACCGGCTTTAGAACCACAAAAAACTGCCAATGAAGTTATTGCCATAAATTAATTAACTTGAATTTTATTGCAAGCTAATTATTCATTATTAATTATTCATTATAATTTCAGCTATGTCGCCAATTGTTTTATTCGCATTCGTTATCGGGTATTTTGTTTTGCTGCTGACCGTAGCCTATTTTACATCGAAGGGCAGCAATAACGAGTCCTTTTTTATCGGTAACCGTAACAGCAACTGGATGCTGGTGGCATTTGGCATGATAGGGACCAGCCTCAGCGGTGTAACCTTTGTGAGCGTACCAGGCAGCGTGGGCAGCAGTAATTTTTATTATTACCAGATCGTATTGGGTTACCTGCTCGGATACATTGTGATCGCTTTTGTATTGATACCATTGTACTACCGGATGAACCTTACCTCCATTTACACGTACCTGGAAAAAAGATTTGGCATCAATGCACATAAGGCAGGCGCTTTCTTCTTCATACTTTCAAGGGTAGTGGGCGCTACAGCACGTTTATATCTCGTGATCAGTATCCTCCAGATCTTCATTTTTGATAAACTGAACATTTCGTTTGTAGTGACCACGCTGGTCATCCTCATCCTGATACTGTTATATACTTTCGAAGGCGGCGTGAAAACAATAATTTATACCGATACCCTCCAAACAACGGGTATGCTGTTGGGTCTTGTCGTTTGTATAGTTGTTATTGTAAAGGCAATGGGCATGGACTTCAGCAGTACTCTATCCCTGATGAGTGATAAGGGATATACCCGGATATTTAACACCGATGTAAAAGCAGGCTCCTTTGTGCTGAAGCATATCGTCGGTGGTATGTTCATTGCCATTGCCATGACGGGCCTTGACCAGGAAATGATGCAAAAGAACATCAGTGTAAAGAATATCAGGGATTCGCAAAAGAATATAATGACCTTTACCGCGGTGTTGATGGTAGTGAATTTCCTGTTCCTGTTCTTAGGTGGCGTTCTTTATTTATATGCCGGCACCAACAATATTTCAGTTGCACCCGATGACCTGTTTCCCACCATTGCATTGAGTGATGCTTTTAGCGGAACTATCGGCATCATCTTTATCATTGCATTGATATCTGCATTATTCCCGAGTGTTGACGGGGCGATCACTTCACTCACTTCCTGTTTTTGTATAGATATATTGGGAATGAATAAAACGAAAAGCAATGAAACTGATCTGTTGCCCGCAGAGAAGGAATTGTTAGAGAAAAAGAAAAAAAGGACCCGGCTTAAAGTACACTTTACTTTTGCTGTCGTGTTCTTCCTGATGGTATTGATCTTTAAAGCCATCAATGATAAGTTGATCATTGACTTTATATTAAAATTTGCGGGTGTTACCTACGGGCCCTTGCTTGGCCTGTTCTCTTTCGGCATTCTTACAAAAAGACATTTGAATGATAAACTGGTGTGGGCGGTTTGTATCATTGCGCCATTGATGGCCCTGGGTTTGGATATGCTGAGCAGTCCGGAATGGTATGAAAAGAAATTACACGTCTCACTTGAGGGATTAAAAACCATCTCGCAGAATATATTTGATGGTTATAAGATCGGGAATGAATTGATATTAATAAACGGGATGTTAACTTTTCTTGGCTTAATGTTAATTTCTAAAAAAGACAATAGTAAAGCTAATATTTCTCTGTAACTTCATAATGTTAGTAAGTGCCATTCTCCATTAAGATAAAATGTGGAATGGCATTCTATTTTCAGTATGGAGATTAATTAAAAACATGAATTTATCGTAGCTTATGGAGCTGATCAGCCAAAGAACAGAGCAATACGCAAAGCATTACACATACCCGCTGGATGAACTATTGCAGGAGGTTGAAGACGCTACTTTAAGTGGCCATCCGCATGCACAAATGCTTAGCGGCCATGTGCAGGGAAAGGTGCTGGAAATGTTCAGCAGGATGGTACAGCCAAAAAGGATACTGGAGATAGGCACTTTTACAGGCTTTAGCGGCATCTGTTTGGCAAAAGGCTTGCAGCAGAGCGGCCAATTGCATACGATCGAAATAAGACCGGAAGATGCAGCTACTGCAGGCAATTATTTTAAAAGGTCAGGCCTGGATGATATGATCAAATTGCATATTGGTAATGCAATGGAGATCATACCGGCATTAAAAGAAACCTGGGACCTGGTCTTTATTGATGCTGATAAAGTGAACTATATAAAGTATTACGAATTAACTTTGCCAATGGTTAGGAAGGGGGGCTGGATACTGGCTGATAATGTTTTATTCCACGGCGAAGTGCTGGAAGATACCATAAAAGGAAAAAATGCGAATGCCATACAGGCTTTTAACGAATATATAAAGAACGATGAGAGGGTGCAGCAGGTAATGCTGACGATAAGGGACGGGCTGTTATTAATCCAAAAAAAGTAAAATGATCAAAATTATCCTGGCCGGTTTATTTTTATCCGCGTCTTTTGGTGCCGGTGCACAAAGAATTTCACCTGAACAATACATAGAGCAATACAAGGATTTTGCGATCCGTGAGATGAAGCGCATGGGTGTGCCTGCTGCCATTACACTGGCACAGGGGATACTGGAAACAGAAAGTGGTAACAGCGACCTGGTGAGAAGATCCAATAACCATTTCGGTATCAAATGCAAAGAATCCTGGACAGGGGGAAGGGTATTTCACAATGATGATGCCGAGGGGGAATGTTTTCGTTCTTATGGAAATGCAGAGGACAGTTACCGTGATCACAGTAATTATTTACGTGGCAGTAAGCGGTATGAATCACTGTTCCGCCTGGAAGCAACAGACTACGAAGGCTGGGCTTACGGTTTGAAAAGAGCAGGTTATGCAACCAACCCGCGTTACCCGGATATTCTTATAAAGAACATCAAACAGTATAATCTCCAGCAATACAGCCTGGCGGGTGTTGGAGAAGTGCCGCAATTTGAAGCCGGCAAATACCAGGATGATAAGGCTAAGCTTATGCCCGTACAGGCTGAGGAAGAAAAAGCCGATACGCCTGAAACTTCTTTAGCCACAGATGTACCGGATAATGTCATCAGCATTAATAAAGCGAAATGTGTATTTGCAAAAAAAGGTACTTCTTTGTTAGTGATAGCAGCCAGGAATAATATTAACCTCAATAAAGTATTATCTTTTAATGAGCTTGCAGAAGATGGCATCCTGGCCAACGATCAATACGTTTACCTCGAAAAAAAATCCAGGACAGGAGATAAGGATCTTTATATTGCACAGGAAGGAGAGACTGTTTATGATGTGGCACAAAAGAACGGGATACAACTGGAGTACCTCGCAGCATACAATGATTTAAAAGGCAACGAAACACTGAATGCCGGTACCAGGTTATCCCTGCGTCCGGGATATAAGGTAAATAATAATGCACAGGCAAAGGGCAGAACACATACTGTTGCTCCAAAAGAAGGCCTCTATGCGATCGCAAAAAAATATAACGTAACTGTAAGCCAGTTGAAAGAATGGAATAGCCTTGATACGAATGACCTGAGAATAGGTCAGGAAATAATCGTTTCTAAATAACGTATTGATAAGATAGTGGCCGGTGGGACACCAGCCACGGCGATGGCCGCGGTTGCTGTCCCCACCAACCGCAAGTATAGAATGGAAATAGCGTTAGCCGAATAATCTTAATAGTTTCTAAATAGTCAACAGGTATTAAACTTTGTAAGCAATGATCATCCAGGTACTTGATAAAAAATTTCAGCCTTATATAAAAGCAGAGGAGATACACGAACAGGTGGGCAAACTGGCAGACCAGATCAATTCGGAATATGCGGGTAAACGTCCTTTGTTCATCGCCATATTGAACGGTTCGTTCATGTTTGCCGCGGATCTTTTTAAGGAGCTTAATATGGAGGCAGAGATATGTTTTATCAAGCTGGCTTCCTATAAAGGCACAAAATCAACCGGCAACGTGATCACCTCCATTGGTCTTGATGAATCTTTAAAGGACAGGCACGTTATAATTGTGGAAGATATTGTGGATACCGGCAAGACCTTACATGAATTTTTACCGCAGTTAATGAATCAACAGCCGGCAAGTTTAAAGATCGCCGCGCTTTTGCATAAGCCGGATGCATTAATGTACCCGCTTAAGATCGATTATCCTGGATTTAGTGTACCCAATAAGTTTCTTTTAGGATATGGGCTTGATTACGATGGCCTTGGCCGTAACCTGAAAGAGATTTACCAGTTGGTAGAGAGTTAAGCGGGCAACATAAATGAAGGAAATGATGTCTTGGTTCTGGAGATTATAAGTTTTGCTACAATAACCCTTACTTGATACAACGGATCATCCATATTCCCTTGCTGTTATTATTGGCATTTACTGTCAATGCCCAGCATTATTTACGCGGAGAGATAAAGGATGAAAAGAATGAACCGCTTCAGAATGTAAGGATTATTCTTCACTCCAATAACCATATTTACTACACGGGAACATCAGGTGGTTTTGGGATAAACACAAATTTGCTTCATGATTCTCTTACTTTGACGATGGATGGGTATGAGCCTAAAACCGTCAGGGTAAATACAGAACAATGGCAGTATATCACTTTAAAGGTGCTGCCTTCCAATGTAAACAGGAACAGGCCGAAATTAATTTCTGTAACAAAGAATTTAAATCAAACATCAAGGGTTCGCTGGTTCGTGGATAATGAAACTTATTTTCAGCTTGTAGAGAATGAATATGTAAATGCAGCGAAGTACCCGAATACCGGTTTTGCCCTTAATGTAAATAAGGCTTCTTATAGTAATGTGCGGCGTTTTATAAACATGAAAAGCGTGGTGCCTCCGGATGCTGTTCGTACAGAAGAGCTGATCAACTATTTTAACCTGCATTACCGCGAGCCCTTGAATGATGATATCTTCAGGATGGAATCACAGCTCACTTCCTGTCCCTGGGATGTAGAGAAGCAATTGCTGATATTGAACATCAATGCACGTAAAGTAGACCTTGAAAAAGTGCCGCCCAGCAATTTTGTTTTTTTAATTGATGTATCCGGGAGTATGGATATGCCCAACCGGCTTCCGTTACTTAAAGCAGCATTCCAGCTTTTTGTAAAGAACCTCAGGTCCATCGACACGGTGTCAATCGTCACTTATGGGGGAACAGTGGGCATTTCCCTACAGCCAACAAGCGGTGCGGAAAAAGAAAAGATCATAAAATCCATTGAAGAGTTGGCCGCCAGTGGCGATACGCCCGGTGAAGCTGCG
>DATHEH010000344.1:0-3533 GCA_035318685.1 Ferruginibacter sp. | reverse complement strand
TACTTAATCCAAAACAAAAAGATTGTAATTATCCTTACAAGGAACTATGCGGATGTGGTGTGGGATTCAAATTAATAACTGCCCTTGCGCAACATTTTGGTATTGCCGAAGAACATTATTATTGTTACCTGGATCTTGTTGCTACTGCCATTGCTGCTGACATTGTACCCATGACAGGAGAGAACAGGATACTGGCATATTATGGGCTTGAAAAAATAAACAGCACTCCCAACGCGGGGATAAAGGCACTGATACATTTAGGCGGCATTCAAAAAAAATTATCCATAAACAACGTTGTATTTGTAATTGCCCCAAGGATAAACGCAGCAGGCAGGATGGATGATGCAAAAAAAGCCGTGCAGTTATTCGTAGAGGAAGATGCGGGTAAAGCAATGGAATTTGCCGAAATGCTGCATAGTGATAATACTGATCGCAAAGAAGCCGACAGTAATATAACAGCAGAAGCACTGGAAATAATTAACGGGAATGATATCTTAAAAAATAAAAAAACCACGGTGGTGTTTAAAGATCACTGGCATAAAGGGGTAGTTGGTATAGTGGCCAGCAGGCTGATCGAAAATTATTACCGCCCAACAGTTGTGCTAACCCAAAGCGGTGAAGTGGCCGCAGGCAGTGCCCGCAGTGTGCCTGGGTTTCATTTGTATGAAGCCATACATGCCTGCAGGGAATACCTTCTTGGCTATGGCGGCCACTTTGCCGCAGCCGGACTTTCTTTACTACCTGAAAATGTGCAGCCCTTTACAGACAAATTTGAGGAAGTGGTCGCTAACTCGATACCGCCGCATTTACTGGTCCCCGAGATCATCATTGATACAGAGATCTCTTTTGCAGACCTTACCCAGGGCTTTTATAATATCATCTGCCAGATGGAACCCTTCGGCCCGGACAATATGCGGCCCGTCCTTATAGCAAAAAATGTTGTGGATACCGGCTATTCAAAGATTGTAAAAGAACAGCACGTTCGTTTTATGGTAAAACAGGATAAATATTCTTTTTCAGGAATTGGCTTCAACCTGGCCGCAAAATTTCATCTTCTCAAAAAAAATGTGGATATTGTTTTTACGCTGGATGAAAACGAATGGAACGGTACTACAAGTTTACAATTAAAAGTAATTGACATCCGCAGCAGCCAATAATGAAACTCTTCTCTTATATCAGGTATTTTTTTTACATCGCCAATAACTGGAACATCAGCATTGCCTGGTATATTATAAAGCAGGAGGTAAAGGGTGAAAAAAAATATGGCATCCATACAACCGGTGTGGATGAATTAAAACAGCTGGAGGAGAAAGGCATTGACATTACCCATACCACTATTTACATGCCCTCAAGCTATGAACTGCTGGAAGATCTTTTTTCACAATTGAACGCCTCTCCCACTAAGTCTTTAACGCATTTCCTCGACATAGGTTGCGGAAAAGGAAGGGCTTTATGTGTAGCTGCCCACCAAGGTATCCCAAAGGTAACGGGTATCGATCTCGCAAAAGAATTAAGTGATGCCGCAAAAGAAAACCTCGCCGCTACCAAACAAAAGATCCCTTCACTGAATTATAATGTCATTAATAATGATGCCTTTTATTTTGAGATACCCGCCGATGTTGATTGTATCTTTTTATTCAATCCTTTTGATGAGATCATCATGAGTGGCGTGGTAAACAATATTGTGAAGAGTTTAAAAAAACACCGGCGAAAGATTATTGTTCTTTATATTAATCCGTTGCAAAAGCAGCTCTTCAGCAGGGTCGGGTTCAAAGAGACCTGGCACACTAAAAAAATGGAATACCTTGAGGCTGTGATAATGGAGAATTAACCCTTTACCCCTTTTTTCAATATTGTTCCTATTTGAAGAGTGTCAAATTAAATTGAGACCCTATTCATTTTTTCCGCCAGTTCATACATTCATTACCACATTTCATACACAGCGCTATTCCCCAATAATCTTTCTCCCTGCATTTTTACAGCGTAATCAATTCTTTAACCATAAACAATAAAACCATGTTACGTTATAACATTTTCAACATGATCCACAAGGCACTCAGGGCAATGCTTTATGATACTGCACTAACGCTGCAACAAACTTATTTTGCTGATACCGCCGAAGCGGCCGAAGCTTTTGAAAAATTAAATGCCGTTATACATGCTTTCGAACAGCATGGCCATCATGAAGACAGCATCTTAATGCCGGTGATCGAAAAATTCCAGCGTGCTACAATTGCTTCCTTTGAACAGGAACACATTGATGACCGCCGTATGGGAGATGATATAATTCACCTGCAGAATATTTACCATGCTGCACAATCAACACAGGAGCGTATTGTTGCGGGCTCGGCAATCACAAAAGCTTTCGGTAATTATATGATCTTTAACCTCGAGCATATGCAAAGAGAAGAAGCAGAGCTCAATAAATTATTATGGAATCATTTTAGTGATGATGAAATAAAAATGATAAACGCACAGATCGTTGCGGTGGTTCCGCCGGAAGCAATGGCTGCAACCACGCCATGGTTCATGCAGGCAATAAACAGTGAAGAAGCCATTACCTGGCTGAAAGAAGTTAAGGAAAAGGCGCCGGCACCTGTTTTTGCTTCCCTGTTCGAATTAACAGAAACATATTTACCGGAACGCACCAGGATAAGGGTACAGAATGCGGTGCTGGCACAGAAAATAGCAGAGCCGATATACTGATGATCGATAAATAGCCTCAATTTTTCCTTTCTATAAATTCTGCGATCAAAAAAAGGGATGACCAGTAAGTCATCCCTTAACGTTTAGGACACTTCAAACATTTGAAACGTCTTGAACATTATTTAACTCATTAACTCCACGCTCCTGTTTATAAAACTCGTCAAGCTATTCCCTTTTAGTAATCCCTGCGAGAGCAAGGCGAGGTCGGCCAGGTTATGTACAACCTTCTCCTGTTTTTCTTTTTCTGTTTCTGCCAATAGTGTTTTATAAATACCATGGTTGCCATTTACCGTAAGGGTAACTTCATCAGGCATATTGGCATAAAATGCACCCATCCCACCCTGCATTGCAGCCATGTCCTTCATGCGGCGCATGAATTCGGGCCTCGTAGCAACAACCGGCGGTGTATCAGCACTCAATCCTTTTACCTCCACTGTTACATTTAATTCAGGCACCTGCCTTGCAAAAAGGTCTTTCAGCTTTGTTTCATCATCCTTGCTCAATACGCTTTCACCGCCTTCCTGTTTATCGATTATATTATCAATGATATCACTGTCCACACGTGTGAACTGAACGTTCTCCCATTTCATTTCCATCTGGTTGATGAAGCCATTGTCAATTATGGTTTCCGCCTTTATTACAATATATCCTTTGGAGATAGCCTGTTGTATATATGCATCCTGCTGTACCGGGTTGGTGGTATAAAGTATCACCAGTTTACTCTCCTTATTTTTTTGAAGGGTTTCTGCTGCCAAACGGTATTCCTCCAGCGTATAGAATTTTTCCTCTTTGGCATCCTGCATGATGTGAAACTTATTCGCTTTGTC
>DATHEH010000343.1:0-3016 GCA_035318685.1 Ferruginibacter sp. | reverse complement strand
GCCAGATCAGGTCTATAACAAAAAAATCCCGGCTACCTGAGGCAACCGGGACTATTTTAAAATTGTCAACCTATTTTAGGACTATACACTTTGATCTTATTTCTTCTGGTCGCTGTTCTTTATTTCCAGGTCTGTTTCTCCCAGGGCGCTAAGTAAGGTGCTATACTTTGCAGTGATCTCTTCATCCTGGTTAACACCACTGATGGAAAGTTTACCTTTTTTTACAGCTACAGCATAATTGTCTTTTTCAATCAGCCTGTCTGCAGCCAAAGCATCAACCAGTTTATCAGTAGCCTCTTTAAACGCGGGTTTAGCAGTAGCTGCAACATCTGTGTTATTGTCCCGGTTTACAAAAGTAATTTCCTGCTTCACTTCCTGCTTAATATTCTTTGCTTCCGCCTTGCCATACATTGCAGCAAGGGTAGGAGCGATGACAAGGCTCACAATACTCATTAATTTGATAAGGATATTCATTGACGGGCCGGAGGTATCTTTGAACGGATCACCTACAGTATCACCTGTTACGGATGCTTTGTGCGGTTCCGATTTTTTGTAAAACATCTCGCCGTTTATCTCCACACCTTTTTCAAAAGATTTTTTTGCATTATCCCATGCACCACCGGCATTGTTCTGGAACATCCCCATCAGAACACCACTAACAGTAGCACCTGCTAAAAATCCACCCAATACTTCAGGGCCAAAAGCAAAGCCAACGATCAATGGAGATAGTAAAGCAATAGCACCGGGCAGCATCATCTTTTTTAATGAAGCCTCAGTAGAAATAGCCACACATTTATCATATTCAGGTTTGCCTGTGCCTTCCATGATACCGGGAATAGTACGGAACTGCCTTCTAACTTCTTCCACCATTGCCATCGCAGCTTCACCAACAGCACGTATTGCCAGAGATGAAAATATGAATGGTATCATACCACCAACAAATAAACCCGCCAGTACCGGTGCTTTGTAAATGTCAATACCCTCAATACCACTGATACCAACAAAGGCTGCAAATAAAGCAAGGGCGGTCAATGCAGCCGAAGCAATAGCAAAACCTTTACCCGTAGCCGCAGTAGTATTACCTACTGCATCAAGTATATCTGTTTTTTCACGAACATCTTTTGGTAACTCACTCATCTCTGCAATACCGCCTGCATTATCTGCAATTGGGCCAAAGGCATCAATGGCCAACTGCATGGCAGTGGTTGCCATCATACCGGCGGCAGCGATAGCAACACCGTATAAACCCGCACACCAGAAACTCATATAGATACCACCCGCTAAAACCAAAATTGGCAGACAGGTACTTTCCATTCCCATTGCCAAACCACCAATGATATTGGTAGCATGACCCGTTCCTGACTGGCGTATGATCGTTTTCACCGGGCGCTTACCCATTGCGGTATAATATTCGGTTATCATACTCATTAATGTACCCACGATCAAACCAACCATGATGGCACCGAAGATCCCGTCCTTTGTGAACTCGTGTCCACGGAGGGTCATTGTTTCGGGCATTAAATAATTTACAAGGAAGTAAGAAGCAACGGCAGTTAATACAATTGAACCCCAGTTACCCATATTCAAAGCGTTCTGTACTTTTTGTGTACTTAAACCCGCGCTTTCGCTTATCTTAACAAAGAAAGTTCCAATGATGGAAAACAGGATACCCATAGCTGCGATCAGCATCGGCAGGAGGATAGGAGACATACCACCGAAATTATCAGTAAGTGCATTTGTTTCCCTTCCAAGAACCATTGTTGCTAAAACCGTAGCTACATAAGACCCAAAAAGATCTGCACCCATACCTGCTACGTCACCCACATTGTCACCCACATTATCGGCAATGGTTGCCGGGTTGCGTGGATCATCTTCGGGGATACCTGCTTCTACTTTACCTACAAGGTCAGCGCCAACGTCAGCAGCCTTGGTATAAATACCCCCGCCAACACGTGCGAATAATGCAATGGATTCAGCGCCTAAGCTAAAGCCTGTTAATATTTCAATTGTTTTCTCCATTTCGTGGCTGTCAACAGCAGCATCAGGAGCAAACACCATCTTTAAGATAATAAATAAACCACCCAGTCCCAGTACGGCTAAACCGGCTACACCTAATCCCATTACACTACCGCCGGTGAAAGAAACTTTCAGGGCCTTTGCCAGGCTGGTACGTGCGGCCTGCGCAGTACGTACATTGGCCTTGGTAGCCACTTTCATTCCTATAAAACCGGCAAGTGCACTAAAGAAAGCACCCACGATAAAGGCAACAGCAATTGACCAGTGACTATTGGCATTGCTATACCCCATAATGCCCAGTAATAAAGCGCCGATGATAACAAAATAAGTAAGGATCTTATACTCTGCTTTTAAGAAAGCCATGGCGCCCTCAGAAATATAGGTGCTGATCTCTCTCATGCGTTCGTTACCTGCATCCTGCTTAGATACCCATGCAAACTTTATAAAGGTGTATAGAAGGCCCACAACGCCCATTGCCGGAATAACATAAATCAAATTGTCCATAAGTAATAGTTGTTCTGAATTTTGGACGGCAAAAATAGGGTAAATGAGCCAAAAATGGTCAGAACCCGCTGTTTAATTGAGATAAAAGGGTGAAGATCCGGGCTTTTTTGAATTATTTGCTCAGCACCGTAAATGCGTCTCCCAAACAATTTATTATGTCCCCTGCGATCATCGCTTCTTCAGAGGATTTGGCCGAGGCAATATCGCCGGCGAGGCCGTGCAGGTAAACGCCCAGCAGCACCGCATCCTGGGGGTGATAACCCTGGGCCAGGAGGCCCGTAAGTATCCCTGTCAGCACATCGCCGCTGCCCGCTGTTGCCATACCCGAATTGCCCGTATTGTTGAAATAGCCTCCTCCGCAGGGGGTACTTATAAAACTGTAATGGCCTTTTAAAATGATATAGACATTGAATTCTTTTGATACCCGCATGGCCAGGTCCACCCTTTCCCCGTCATTTTCTGTGCTGCTGAACAATCTTTCAAATTCTTTTGGGTG
>DATHEH010000342.1:0-8056 GCA_035318685.1 Ferruginibacter sp. | reverse complement strand
ACAGCCTTGAGTTTTCGAACATCAGCGCCATTGATGAAGATGAAGCCTGGGTAGCGATGAATAAGCGTTTTCAAACAGGAGGCGGATTGTACCATACTACTGATGGAGGTGTTAGCTGGGAGAAATCAAACCCTACCGAGATCTTTGATGAAAACTCCTTTCCCAATTTTGTTTACTTTAAAGATAAGAATCATGGTATAGCTATGGGAGATCCTAACGGGGGATACTTTGAAGTATATACCACTAACAATAAAGGTAAAAAATGGAAAAGAGTACCACAAGCAGATTTGCCGGCAACACTTCCCAACGAGTATGGTTTTGTAAGCGGATATGCTGCTGTAAACAACACTGTTTGGTTTGGTACTACCCGTGGCAGAATGTACAAGTCTAAAGACTTCGGAAAAACATGGACTGTTCATATAGTTGATCCTGCAGGAAAGTTCATTAATGAAATTGCTTTTAACGACGACATGTTACATGGCGTAGCTCACTTAAGAGACAACGTCGGTAATACATTTTTGTACTCAACAGCAGACGGTGGTGTTACCTGGGCAAACCTTGGTCAACCTGTCAATTGGAAAAGCAGCCGTATTACTTCGGTGCCTGGCACCAATGCTTTAATATCTACAGGTATCAATGGCAATCCAAATTTTCGTGGCTCAGCAATTTCCTATGACAATGGTACTACCTGGACAGAAATTGAAAGAGCCGTAAACAAGACGGTATCCAGATTTTATGACGCTACTACAGGTTATGCCTGTGCTGCTTTTCTAACAGGACCACCGCTTAGAGGAGGCATATATAAATCCGAGATCGTGTTCCCTGCAGCATTGCAAAGTGTAAGTGAAGGAAAAGCTGTCGTTGATATTCAGCCGCAGGAAGCGGAAGCTGTAAAAGTATTTCCTTCACCAGCCCATGACGTTTTGACCATTTCATTCTCAAACAAGGGAGACAATGGCATGCACGAGATAAGTATTATAGACATGAATGGTAAAATATTGGAGACACGAAAAATGACAGGTAAGCAGGTACAGATGAATGTATCAAAGTTGCTGCCTGGTATTTATTCCATCCGTATTACAGGAGGGGGACACAGCGTAAATAAAGTAATATCGATAGTTCATTAATAACATCACCTATTAAAATAAGGGCAACAATTTGTTGCTCTTATTTTTGTTTTATATAACATGCTATAACTAACTTATTAAACCGTAATGACATGAAGTATTTATTTATTGCAGTGCTCATCTTAACCGTACCGGGATACGCACAGGTTCCTTATAACAATGCACTTCGCAACGGTTATACTAAGAAAGCTATGGTGGCTGAAGAGATTGGGCTGACTAATGTTTCCATCACATATCATCGTCCGGCAGTTAATGGGCGTGAAGGAAAAGTATGGGGGAAGCTGGTACATGCCGGGTTTATTGACCAGGGATTTGGTAACCGCAATCCTGCACCCTGGCGTGCGGGTGCAAATGAAAATACTATTATCGAAGTAAATGATGATGTGAAAATAGAAGGACAACCTTTAGCCAAAGGGAAATATGGGTTTTTTATAGCGTATGGAGCTGAGGCGTGCACACTGATATTTTCACGCAGGTCCGATGGCTGGGGATCGTTCTTTTATGAGGAAAAGGATGATGTACTTCGTGTAAGTGTAAAGCCGAAGCCTATTGCAGAGAACGTTGAGCACCTCAGCTTTGCTTTCACGAAGCAAACGCCGAATTCCGCTATGATCGTATTATCCTGGGAAAAGCTATCCATACCCTTTACCATAGAAGTTGATCTGATGAAACAACAATACGTGGCATTGGCAAGCGAGTTAAAAAATCCGCGAAGCTTCACAGCACAGGCACTGAATACAGCTGCATTATGGTGCCTGCAGAATAAATATGAACTTGAAAAGGGGCTTGAATGGGCGACACTTGCTACTGCCACTACTTTCCCGGGCGACCCCAGATCCTTTGCTGCACTCATTACAAAAGCAGAACTGCTGTATAAGACGGGGAAATATAATGACGCAAAAAGCACAATAGAAAACGCATTACCATTCGGCAGTATGAACCAGGTTATGCAATTCGGGCGGCAGCTGCTAAATGAAAAAAGAACAGAAGCCGCTTTTACCGTGCTTGAATATAATCATAAAATGAACCCCGACCAGTTTATTACAATAGTTGGCATGGCAAGAGCATTATCTGCTAATGGTGAGTTTGGCAAGGCTTTGTTATTTGCAAAGAAAGCACTGCATGCAGCACCTGATCTGCCAGCTAAGAATGCGGTAGGAGACATGATCACAAAGCTCGAAGCAGGAAAAGATATTAATTAAAATGCCTCTGCTGCTGAGCATTCACCATAATGTTTGCAGAATGATCCTGTTCGTTCATTTGCCTGGTTATTTATCTTCTGTAAGTTTCTTTTCGTTTTCCGTTTGTGGTTTGCCTTTGCCATTTGGTTGGCCTTTGCCTTTGCTGATCAAATTGTACAGACTTTTTTGTATATAACTGGTCCATGAATCCCGGCATATATTGTAACATTCATACTCCGGAACCAATCCCTGGTGGGTCATCCGTATCTCTGTTTTGTTATCTTTTTCAGCAATATCAAAAATGACCTTTGTACCGGTCCATTCAGTAATGTCTTTCGTAAACTTAAAATAGTTTTCGAGTACCTGCCAAACAACTTTCTTACCGGGAATAAGTTCTGTTACTTTTATTTTGCAGCGATGTACATCCTCGTAATGGTAGTTAAACGTTTCATGGAGTTTATCTGTACTGCCTTCAATTTCTTCACTCCACCATCCCCTTACATTATTGATGGCATTGAAGGCAGCTTCGGGAGTTTGATCTACCAAAATGGCAGTGGTAAAACCTGGTGTATTCATTTGATTTGTTTTTTTATTGCATGATATAGAAAAAAATATCGTCTTTTTATTAAATGTTACTAAGTAATACAAATTGCCCATGGTGGTAGGCGAGGTGGCTTGTCCGGGTAATGATGATGTTTAACTTATTTCGATGCGGTTCTTTAGCAAAATCTTCGGTAGAAACAGCTGTATGTTTGTGAAACCATTCACCCGGCTGTACACTGTCAAATTTTTCTTTTAGGATCTCATTCTGCTTACTCCAGTATGCTCTTAATGCTGTTGCTGAGGGTATGTCGCTTACTGTTTTATCCGGTGACTTTATAAAAGGCTCATTTAATTCCGGGTATAATTTATCCCCCATATCCAGTAATGCCAGCATGTCATCATGCACCGCTATCAGGTGCCCTAAAAGGTATATTCCCCTGTTTTTACCGGGGGCTATTTCTTTTTGCAACTGCTCATCCGTAAGCGCATTTAGGGAAGCATCAAAATTTTTTACCAGTGCATACCACCTGTCAAATATCATTTTTAACGTTGTTTCTGTTGTGTTCATTTCAGTTGTTTTTAGTGAAAAGCATTTTATGAAGTACAAATGTATTGTCTCAAATACAAACAGAAGGGGTGCAAAATAGACTTTCTGGTGGGTTGATTTGGACAATGTAAATTTCTATCTTTGCGAAAATATAATACATATGAAACATCTTACCATACTTGTTCCCGACGGACAGAATAAGCTGAGCAGTATAATATGTACATATAAGGTCTTTACAAAAGCCAATGCGTATTGGAAAGAGATCAACGGGGAAGACAGGTTTACCATTCAGTTGGCTGGTATTTCAAATGCAGTGGAGTTTTATGAGGGCTTGTTTACTGTAAAACCGCACACTAATATTTCTATGATCGCAAAAACCAATCTTATTATAGTTGCAGCATTGAATAATTATGATTACCCGGGATCCATTCAACAAAATAAACCGATGATTGATTGGATAGAGAAACAATATAAAGATGGTGCAGAAGTTGCCACGATGTGTACAGGGGCTTTTTTGCTGGCGTCATCAGGTTTGCTCGATGGAAAAAGTTGTTCTACACATTGGGCGGCGGGCGCTGCTTTCAAAACTATGTTTCCGAAAGTGAATTTACAAACTGACCAGTTGATCACCGACGAAAATGGCATTTACACCAATGGTGGCGCTTTTTCCTTTTTAAATCTTATCATTTACCTGGTAGAGAAATATTACGACAGGCAAACAGCCATTTATTGTTCCAAAATTTTCCAGATAGAAATGGACAGGAATAGCCAATCGGCATTTACCATCTTTACCGGGCAGAAGTCGCATGGGGATGAAATAGTGCAACAGGCGCAGGCCTATATTGAAAGTAAGCCGTCTGAAAAAATATCTATTGAACATTTATCTTCCAAATTTGCTGTAGGCAGAAGAAACTTTGACAGGCGGTTCATCAAAGCAACCGGAAATACGCCTGTTGAATATGCACAACGTGTAAAAATTGAATTGGCAAAAAAAGCATTTGAAACTACCCGCAAAACAATTAATGAGGTTATGTACGAAGTTGGCTATTCCGATGTAAAAGCGTTTCGTGAAGTGTTTAGAAAAATTACGGGAATGTCGCCATTGGAATACAGGGGTAAATATAATAAGCATGCGACGGTTTAACAGGGGGATGATGAAAGCACCCGACTCCACCTGGCGACCGTTGGGGAGTTTTATTCTTGTGATATTTTTTAACCATAATTAACAAACAAATAGTTCATAAATACCTCTCCCTTTCATAACTTTATATCTCATCAAAAAAAAGGAGGTATTCATGCAATCTACAGATTCATCATGGAAGCCTTCGGTTAGTATCGCCTGACCGGGCTTACTTCATAGAAATATCTGCCCTTTATAGGGATAGCCACTCAATTCATTGAGTGGTTTTTTATTAAGCAGTGCTTCTATGTCGCCCAACTAAACTTATCATCTCTCGTCAAATCACTTTTTTCTATGTCAAGGTCGCTGCTGAAGGTGTCAGTAATTATCTTTAAAATTTCATTTTTATTAATTGTTCCTTTTGCACGTCTCATGTCTATGAAGCCCCACAACTGAAGAAAGGTAGTGGACTGCTGCTGAATTAAGTTTGTCCGGCCCGAATAAGAGCCTAAATGCAGGACTGGTGTTTCTAAAAATTGAAAGTGCACCAGAGTTATTTGCTTTCATCATCTACCTGTCATGCTCCGTACATAACTTGTATATCACAGTAGCATCACTTAAAATATAATTGAACTGGTCGGTAACTGATTTTGCTTCTACCAGTTCTCTCTTGGTTGCGGTTTCCAGTTGTCCCTGGCTGATCTCCGATCGTCTTTTATCAACGAGGCTGTTTATTTTTTCCTGCAGGGCCGACAGATCAGGAGTAGTGGGCAACTCTGCTTTGTTCCCGGGTGCAGAAAGTTGTTTTGCAGCCGTTTCAAAATATATTACGGCAGCATCGATCCAGGGTAAAAGATCAGCGGACCTGAATGAGACTTTATTGGTTTGCAATAAATAAGAAAGTGTAGCGAGGTGAGATATCAGGGTATGATTGATCACTACAAACTTGTGTACATTTTTTATACCCTGGCGGTGCCGCCTGGGCTCAGAAAGCATCCTGGTAAATGCATCCGATAAATTTGCCAGCACGATCAACACATTTCTTCTTGCTATTTTTATCTCTGCTGTTTCCAAAGTTCTACCAGGTATAAATTGCAACGCCACCGCCCGGTAATATTTTTCATTGGCCTCCAGCATCTCTGTCATATATGTCCTTATGCTATGTCGCTCCCAGGCAGGCACCAGGAACAGGCTTGAAAGAAATGCAATTACAGATCCTATAACTGTATCAATTATCCTGTCCCGCATAAGTTCACGCAATTCCCCTGGGTAAAGAAAGTGAAAGAAAATGAGCAGGTAAGGCGTCATGAGCAGCACATTTAGAAAATAATTGGTGCGCATGAACATGTAACTGGCAGCCATGAAACAGATCATGATAATGAGCAACAGGGTATTATTATGTGCAAAAGATAAAATAAATATACCTACCACAATGCCAGCAAGGGTGCCGATCAGCCTGTCCCTGTTCCTTTTTTTGGTTAATGCATACGCGGGCTTCAGGATCACAACGATCGTGAGCAATATCCAGTATCCCCGTTCTATATCAAATAGCACAGCAATAAGATAACCTGCAAGCATAGCGAGAGAAACCCTTAATGCGTGCCTGAAAATGTTTGATCTGAAATTCAGGTTATCAAAGAATAATGAAGGCTGTATATCATTGGTGGTTCTCAGGTGACTCTCCATTGCCGGCTTAATATTACCGGTTTTCAGGGTTACTTCATAGCCGGTGTAACTATGCAGTCGTTTAAGTTTTACAGCAAGATCTTCCAGGTTTTTCATGATGCGACCCAGACTCACATAATTCTCTACATTTGTTTCATTCATTTCCTTTAACCGCAATTCGTCAAAATGCTGTCTTGTTTTCCTGATCGACCTGTCGGTTTCATTCCCGGGTTCAGATGGTATACCTGATTTAATGGAGATGGCGATCTCATCGGTTTCGCTGGCCAGGATATCAATTACCTGGTAAAAATCCCCGAGGATCCCCGTTTTATCAAACTGCGCATGAATAACAGGATACTGCTGGTAAGTGGTCATTACAGATTCATAAAGATCTGCAGTTTCCAGGTAGATCTTTACCAGCACCCTGCCGGTATGCGTTGATTCTTTTACAATAGTCCTGGTATTGAACAACAGGTCGCTCAGCATTTGTTGTTGTGCTTCAATATGAATTTGCAATTCCAGTAACTGCTGGTTTATTTTATCATAATCCGGTTGGGGAGCATACAAGGACCCTCTCAGCTTGAGAAAAGTACCTACCCCGGCAATATAATCTGCAAGCACTTGCTGGATAAATTTATAAGGTCGTAACCTGTACAATAGGAGACTATAGAGCATATACCAAATACCGCCAGCCAGGGTATACCCGGCATTTATCCAAATATCTGTACCCTGCAAAGGGGTCTGCAGGCTAAGGATCATAATTATTATCGCGGCAATACCCACTGATGAACTACGGTTACCATACACCGTAAGCATGGAAAAGATAAAGCCTCCCACCAGTAATAAAATACCCAATAAGATACTGTTTGCAGAGCTATAATAAGTCAACACAGATATTCCGGCCACCAGGAAGCTGCAGGAAAACATCCCGATCAGCCTGTGTTTTACCGCACCCGGCGTATCAGCTACACTTACGCAAAGTGCGCCGACCGATAATACGATACCAACGGGCAGCATATCAAAATAATGCATAACCAGGGAAGGCAATAAAATGCCGGCCGTAATACGCAGCCCTTCTGATGCATAGCGGCCGTTTATAAAACTGATATATTTTTTTTGGTAGCTCAAAAATGGAAGTTACTATAAATAGAAAGATAATCAGTGATGCCCTGCTTGCGATGGCGAAACGATCCCGTCCAATCGTTGTTTAAAAATAATGAAACACTACATCATTAGTTTTTTAGTTCTATGTTATTTTATAATTAAGTCGTCACTGAGTTCTTAAAAAAAAAATCAGGCCTTAAACATATTACATAATTAATTAGTATCTTTAGCCATCAAATGTATCCTATGTTATTTAACCAAATAACCAGCATGAAAAGGATATGTTCGCTTTTCTTCATAACCGGTTCTCTTTATAATTTTTGTAGCGCACAGGCTGTTGTTACCGGTTCAACAGGTGCCAATGCAACGTATGCCACATTAAGCGCTGCCTTTACCGCCATTAACGGGGGAGCAATACAAACGGGCAATAATATTCTCATTAATATTACGACCGATCTTTCAGAGCCTGCTACGCCAACCGCATTGATCTACAGAAACTGGTCAACACTTACTATACAGCCAACAGGCGTAAGAACAATAAGCGGAGCACCAACCAACCAATTGATCGGCCTTAATGGGGCAAGGTTTGTTACCATCAACGGGATCAATTCCGGCGGGAACACGCTTTTGATCAATTGTACCAATACTCAACCTGCAATTACATTATACAATGCTGCTTCAAATAATACCATCACAGATCTTACGGTAAAGGCAAATACGAATTCACTTACAACAGGAGTTATTTTCTTCAGCAACACAACTTTGGGTG
>DATHEH010000341.1:0-7751 GCA_035318685.1 Ferruginibacter sp. | reverse complement strand
GTACCGGCAATGGCAGCAGTTCCCGCTAAAGTGATAAGAATTTTCATAACAGTATTTTTTTTCTTGATGCAAAAGAAAATGAATTTCATAAAAAATCAAAATTGCCAAAAATTGCACAACCACCTGACTACGGGGCGCTGTGGGCAAGGATTTGGTCAAAAACGACATTTCACCATGAGTGCTTATTATTTCACCAGTTCATACCGGTATTTCACCAATTAGCATATCTTAACGGCTTCGGAAAATGTTTTTTTAACTTCAATACAAACAAAAATGCCGTGAAGAAATCCTTACAAAGTTCATTTGCTGTTCTTGCTTTCGTCATTGGTGCTATAAATTTTGCAACTGCCCAGGAGAAAAAAGTTGCGCCAACACCACCCGGCCTGTTTATTGAAATAGCACGGATGGACAGTGCGCTTTTTGATGCATTCAATTCAAAGAACCTCTTAAAATTTCAATCCCTTTTCAGCAAAGACCTGGAATGGTTCCAGGACAATGGCGGGTTGCTCAGGTATAAGACCGTGTTCGCAAATTTTGTTACCATGTTCAAACAACAGCCCGACCTGAAAAGAGAACTGGTACCGGGCAGCCTGGAAGTACACCCGGTGAAAGACTATGGTGCTATTCAAACGGGTATGCACAGGTTCCGGCATTTTGAAAATGGAAAAGAAGAGGCAGGCACTTTTAAATTCCTTATGATCTGGCGAAAAAAAGACGGCTTGTGGAAAATAACAAGGGTGGTGAGCTATGATCACTAAAACTAAACCGGGATTTCACATCAATATTCAGTAAATTTAAAAGCAGCTCTTAAGCTGCGATCTCTTATTATTCATCTTTAAAATAGTCATTATGAATACAAAGATCTTATCGCTAACCTTCCTGGTAACTTTTACTTTTACTTTTATGGGATGTAATAACTCTTCAGAAACTAAAACTGATCAAACCCGGGTATTGGCTGAAAGTGACTCCATTAAAGATTATGGTCCCCAGATTGAAGACATTGAAAAGCGGAAAGCTGAAATTGAAAAAATGGCTGCGGTATTTTCGAAAAAAGAGATAGACTTGCGTGGAACAACCGGAAATGCTTCGCTCAAACAGAAATGGGCTAAGATGGATGTGTATTCGGATTCATCCGGTATCCGAAAGATCAAAGTATATCCACACCCGGGTGTCAGCCAGCGTTCAGAAGAATTTTACTTTGATGACGGGAAAATGTTTTTCACTTTTATTGCTGATTCCGGCCTGCACAAGGAGAACTATGATGAAGGTATAGCAGGTAAAGAATTTCATTTTTTAAATGGTAAACTCATCAGGTATTATGACAGGTCGGGAGAGAAAGAGGCAAACCCAGAAGAACAGAAAAAAATATATGAATTAAAACTGCCGGCAGAAGCCAGAGAACTGTACCTGCTGGCAGGGGGCAAATAAAACAGTTTTTACAAAGGTTTATCCCAGGTAAAAAAATCGTATTCAATTTTTTCGCCGCTCACGTATATCTTTATTGTGTACTCCATTGCATTCTTCTTAAATGAATTTTTCATCCCGGTGAGCATCAGCGCTATCCTTGTTTTACTTAATCCAGCGGGCAGGGTTTTATAATTTGTGGCCAGTGTCCAGTTTACAAGCCAGTTCACAGGACTTTCGCTGATCGACCTTTTTGCTGATGAGGCCAGTATAAAGTCATCACCCGTATTCTCTTTAATGTTTTTTTTCAGGGCCTCGTACAATGCAAAGAAAATTCTGCGTACGAGGTTGCTGTCCGCAGATGTTTTATAAAATGATTCATAATACCACTGGTTGTTGGATTTTATGCGTTTTATAGCAGTCCGCTCAAACCCTTCTGTTTTATAAGCTGTGTTGTAATAGACCTGCCCGGTATAATCCACAGAATCCCTGCCTGCCAGTTTTTTTAAACTGTTGCTGTTTACGAGGAGTTGTTTTAAAGCAGGCCAGCTCACTTCTGTAGTGGCATTCGCCGCATCCAGCTTTATTACCGTAGTTCCGTGTAAAGTATTTGGACCGGTTGAAAAACCTATAGTCAGCCTGGTACTGTTATAATTCAGCAGCATACAGGTGAAGTAAAGGGGTATAAGTTTTATCATGGTGGCTGGTTCACGCTCTAAATTTAAAAAATCCTCCGGTAATTCTGAATAATTTCAAGGTATTTTAAATGCCATGCAACCCTTTTTAACAAACCCTCTTCTCTTTAATCAATACCAATTCAACATTTACTTATTTATGCACATAGTTAATGTACTACGTACTATTCCTCCCTGGTCGTGCATTAATAAAGATATATTTGGTTACACGATTTCTTCACTAAAAACTACGATCATGCTAAGAAAATTTTTACTTTCTTTTTTACCCGTCTTGATCACGGCGCTTTCTTTTGCGCAGGTTGCGCAGGTAACAGAATCACAGGTAGGCATATCAAAGCGGCTTCAGCACGAAATTGATATGACGAAGGACCCGGCCCTGGGATATGTACCCAAGGCGAGATTAGTTGACGCATACCGGTACCGGCTGGAAAGACTCGAGCAGATCAACGCATCCAGCACAGCCACATTATTCTCCTGGCTTGAACGCGGCCCCAACAGTGATGCCGTAGGCCCAAGCAATGGAAACACGCGGCCGGGAAATGGTAAAACATCAGGCAGGGTAAGAGCCATCTGGGAAGACCTTGGTGATGCTACCGGTAAAACAGTTTGGGTTGGCGGTATCGACGGGGGATTATGGAAAACAAATGATATCACGGTTAATCCTGCAACATGGACACCCATAAATGATTTTTTTGGAAACCTTGCAGTGGCCAGCATTTGCCAGGATCCCACAAATGTAAACATCATGTATTTCGGAACAGGTGAAAAAGCGATCAATGCAGATGCGGTAAGGGGAGCAGGTATATGGAGAAGTACTGATCATGGCATTACATGGTCTGTTATGGCAGGCACTGCAAATTTTTGGAATGTAAGTAAACTGGTTTGCGATGCCAGCGGTAATTTATATGTTGGATGTAATTCCATTTCCAACACAGCAGGTTTACAAAGATTTACAAAAGCAACAAGTACCTGGACGAACATCACACCTTCCGGTCTTGATGCAAGGGTACCGGATCTTGAACTAAGCAGTACCGGTAGGTTGCACATCATCTGCGGTTATTATAATTCTTCCGCAGCCAGTTCAGGATACCGTTATACAGATAATCCTGCAACGGTGACTTCATCCGGCTGGACAAGTCCTGCAACTACTTTCCCTACACAATATAATGTTGCTATTGAAAGCGCGGGTAATACACTTTATGCTTTGCCGGCCAATTCTGCATGGGCAGTTCCTGCCATTTATAAATCAACCAATGGTGGGGCCAACTGGTCAGCAACCGGGAGCACGCCTGCATTTACGAGCGGGCAGGCCTGGTATTGCATGGCTGTTGCTGTTGATCCCAACAACGCAAATAATGTGATCGTGGGCAGTCTCGATTGTTATAAAACAACCAATGGAGGTACTTCATGGACAAAGATCTCCGAATGGGTTGGAACTTCGGGCCAATATGTTCATGCCGACCAGCAGGTAATAACCTGGCGAAACAATAACCAGGTTTTGTTTGGTTGTGACGGAGGTGTGCACTATTCCGCAAATGGTGGTACAACGATCAGCGACAGGAACCAGGGATTACGCATTAAGCAGTTTTATGCTGTAGCCAATCACCCAACATCAACAAATTATTTTTTAGCGGGTGCCCAGGATAACGGTGTACACCAGTTAAATAATGCTACCATTGGTGCTTCGGTTGAAGTTACCGGTGGCGATGGTGCATTCGTTCACATCGATCAGAACCAGGGACAATACCAATGGGGCTCTTATGTTTATAACCAGTACCGCAGGAGTACGAACAGCGGCGCTACATGGTCATCAGTAAATTATTCAAGCTCCGCGGGCAGGTTCATTAACCCCACAGATTATGACGATGTGAATAATATCATGTATTGCAGCGGCAATGCAAATGCTTTTGTGCGCTGGAGTAACCCGCAAACCGGGAGCACGTTCGCCTCTGTTACCATGAGTGGATTGAACTCCGGAAGGGTATCGGCAGTAAAAGTTTCACCTTATACAAACCATATGGTATTTTTTGCCGGTGGTGGAAGTGGTATCACAGCATCTTTGACCAGGGCAACTGCAGCCAATGCCACACCGGTATTTACTAATATCATTGGTACTGGAATGACAACTACAAGTGCAAATATTTCCTGTGTTGAATTAGGAACGAATGACCAGAATATCATTGTTGCTTATTCTAACTATGGCGTAAATAATATCTGGGTTACCAGCAACGGTGGCACCAGCTGGACTGCAATTGATGGCAACCTGCCTGATATGCCTGTACGCTGGGCAATGTTCTATCCCGGCAGTAACACCCGGGCGATCATCGCAACAGAGACCGGCGTTTGGCAAACAGAATTGATCAACGGCGCTTCCACGATATGGGATCCTGAAACAGGTTTTCCCAATGTACGAACCGATATGTTGCAATACAGGGCAAGCGATGGTTTACTTTCTGCAGCAACGCACGGAAGAGGCGTATTTACCACCATAATAGGAGCGGCCCCTTCATGTGGTACTGTTAGCGGTCTTTCATCTTCATCAATAACCAATAACAGCGCAACTGTGAGCTGGGCTGCTTTAGGCGGCGCTTTAAATTATGATGTTGATTATAAATTGAATTCATCGGGTACATGGGTCAATGCAGCAACGGCTACAACCAGTCTTTCTGTTGCTTTAAGCGGCTTATCTGCGTCTTCTCTGTACGACTGGAGAGTAAGGGCCAATTGCAGCGGCGCAACCGGGGCATATGCACAGGCGCAGTTCACTACAGCAGCGGCACCTGCTTGCGGCGCACCAACAGGTTTGGCATCTTCATCAATAACAACAAACAGTGCTACTGTAACCTGGTCTGCAGTAAGTGGAGCAGCCAATTATGATGTTGATTATAAATTGAATTCATCCGGTACATGGACCAATGCTGCAACTGCAACTACAAGTCTTTCTGTTGGATTAAGTGGTTTGACAGCATCATCATTATACGACTGGAGAGTAAGGGCAAATTGTACAGCAATTGGATTAAACAGTGCTTATGCACAGGCACAGTTTACCACGGCAGCAGCAATCACTTGTCCCGGTATTTATGACGTAAGTACCAATGGTAGTTCGGGTGGAGCAGCAACAATACCATTCAATACGGATGTAAAAGGATTGATCAGTCCCACAGGTGATAATGATTATTACAGGTTTGTTATAACAACAGGTGGTACAGCTACAATAACGCTGACAACCTTGCCATTTGATTATGATATCCGCCTTTACAGTAGTGATGGTGTTACCCAACTGGCCATCTCGCAGGCGGGAGGTACAACAGGTGAAACTATTACAAGGACCTATACCGCGGGTACCTATTATGTAAGGGTATATGGTTACAACGGCGCTAACAGCGCATCTGTATGCTATACATTAAAAGTTCAGTTGGGCACCGCGTCGGTACAGGAATTAACTGGTAACGAACCGGCTGTCAGGGTGAAATTATTTCCTAACCCCGTTACCGATAAGCTAAGTGTTTACCTTATTGGAGATAACAACCGTAAAGACCTTCGGATTTATGATATGAGCGGCAAGCTGATCTATACCCAGCAGGTCAATGATATGTTCACTACACTGGATCTTAAAAAATTAGCAAAGGGTATGTACTTTGTAAAAATTACGGAAGCCGGCGGCAAGGTCTTATACACCGAAAAAATTGTGAAGAATTAAAAACTTTCCTCTTCAATGAAAGCCGTTCCATTATGGGACGGCTTTTATTTTTCCCCATTGCTGCGGCAACCCGGTTAATAAACAGGCTTTTACGCATGCACGTATTAGCTGCACGTATATTTACTAATAAAGATGAACGGGGCAAGCATTATATTTAGGTACGACTATTTTTAATCCAAATACTACTCCTATGAAAAGTATATTCTTATGCTTTATTATCCTGGCCCTCCTGGCATCCTGTTCTCCTTCTATAACCATGCAGCAGGCGGCAAACCGTAATTATAAAGCCACCAGGTCAATAAGATAACAGCACCAGCATCCGCGGCAGAATAAAAGGTACATGATTGCAACTTTTTTGCCCTTATCATCATCTGTAAGGAGTAAAACATTTGCAACCCAATGCCATTAGCACCCCTTTGCGCTCAATTCAATATCTTTAATCCTCCGGCTGGATTAAAATTGCCCATTCTTTTATGATCATGAAGGTTTTTTATACAGGATTGGGTATTCTCATCTTTTTATTGTTCCATTGCCCGGCCAATGCGCAAAAACCAAAAAAAGAGACAGACACTTTTTTTCTTGCTAAAAAAAAGGGATTATTGGGCAGGTTGGGTAAAAGCATATCTACCACACCCGACGAAGCCCCTGCACATATTTCAAATCCGTACCGTAGATATAAAGGGAAGATCATCCGTTCCATCAGTACTATCTCCCTGGGATTTGAATATGATATAAATGATACCACCCAGGTAAAAAACAATTTTGGAACAAAGGTGGGTAAGGCACTTCATAAGAACACATCATCCAAAGTAATTGAGAACAATCTTTTTTTTAAGACCGGCGACCGTTTGTATCCTTACCTGCTTGCCGATAATGAGCGTTATTTAAGGGACCTGGTATATATTAAGGATGCAAAAATAGTGGTGGAGTACGCCGAAGGTAGTACCGATTCGGTGGATGTGATCGTAATAACCAAAGACGTTTTTTCTATAGGCGGGAGGCTTTCTTTTAGCGGTTTGGAAAGAGGACGTGCTGAAATAAGGGAAGAAAATTTTCTGGGCAGCGGTACAAGGATATTGGTCAGCGGGTATTATGAAAAAGTACGCTTTCCGCAAAAGGCAATTGGCGGGGAATTGATAAGGCGTAATATCGGCGGCACATTCATTGACTGGGTATCAGGCTACCAGGATTATAAAGACGCCCTTACTACCGGGCGAAAACAAGAAACAAGCATTTATACAAGAGTTGAAAAACCGTTGGTAACACCGTACATGCCTCTTACGGGGGCGCTCGAATGGTCGTACCAGAGAACGAGGAATGTGTATGATATTGATACCATCTACCAAAGAACTATCAAATATGCCTATTATAATTTAGATGCATGGCTGGGCTACAGCCTTGATAACAGGAAGTCGCTTTATGAAAATAAAGAGATAAGGGTACACAGGTTCTTAGCCCTCAGGGCATTCAGCCAGCATTTTATTCAAATGCCTGCCAGGTATAAAGATACATTCGACTACCGCTTTACCAATTCGAAGGGTATGCTGGCCTCTTTGAATATTTTTAAACAAAGCTTTTACAAAACAAATTTCATTTATGGTTTCGGCCGTACAGAAGATATACCCGAAGGATTTTCGGCAGCATTGATCGCCGGCTATTCGGTAAGGGAAAATGATGGCTATACCATAAAAGGGAAGATCAAAAGGCCTTACGGTGGTATTGAGGTATCGCTTGCGAATGTAAAAAAACGAGGCCTTTATAATAATTATACTTTTAGGATTGGCGGGTTCTATTATGGAAAACGTTTTGAGGACATTGACCTTTTATTTAACCTGGAACATTTCAGCCGCTTAAAGAAAATGAGCCGCACCTGGTACCAGCGAACTTTTATCAATGCCGGCATTACAGCACAGGCAAATCCTGCATTGAACACACCCCTGTTCTTAAATAAT
>DATHEH010000340.1:0-4878 GCA_035318685.1 Ferruginibacter sp. | reverse complement strand
TTCACAGTTAGACAGGAAGCAGCGCTGGATGATCGTTAAATATGTAAGGACATTGCAAAATCCGGCGAAGGCAACAGATTCAACTAAAGGCGCCACCGTTAAGGCAGACAGCACACTCATAAAAAAAGGATAAAACATAACATAAAAAATATTTTAATGGACCATCGTTTTGAATTACCGGGTAGCTACAGGAAGTGGACGTTAGGGCTCATTGTTGTCGGAGTACTGGCATTGCTTTATGGATTTATTATGTTTCATCCATTTGCACAGGCTGGCCATGGTGAAAATGTAAACAGCACGAGGTTCTGGGCGGTGTTGTTACAAAACAGCGTGTACTGGTTGTTGACGGTAAATGCAGTAATGTTCTTTATTTGTGTAACCACGATGGCAATGGGTGGGTGGCAGATCGCTTTTCGCCGGGTATCAGAAGCCATTTCAAGCGTTGTACCTATTCTGGGGATAATAACCTTTATCATCCTTATGGCAATAGTATGGGGAGGCCGGTCTGATATTTATCCCTGGGTAGATTCTGCCTATGTGTCCCAGGATAAAATACTCAATGGTAAAAAAGGCTTTTTAAGTCCGGTATTTTTTACCATCTGGTCCGTTATTGCAATAGCGCTATGGTCCTTGCTCGGCCGTAAAATGAGAAGCCTTAGCCTGCAAAGCGATAAAGGCCCGATGAATTATGAAACGGCAAAAAAATGGACATGGGACAATACCGTATGGGCTTCATTATTTACGGTAACTTTTGGATTAACAGTTGCGTCAACCGTTCCATGGTTATGGCTTATGAGTATCGATGCTCATTGGTACAGCACCATGTATAGCTGGTACACTTTTGCAAGCACCTTCGTATCAGGGCTATCTCTCCTGGCATTGTTTATTATTTATCTTAAGAATCGCGGCCAGCTGGAATATGTAACAGATGAGCATTTGCACGACGTTGGAAAATTCATGTTTGCCTTTTCTGTTTTTTGGACATACCTCTGGTTTTCTCAATACATGCTGATATGGTACAGCAACCAGCCGGAAGAAACAAGGTATTTTATAGACAGGATAGGAACAGCAGATAAAGCAGGTCCATACAGGGGAATCTTTTTCTTTAACCTGATTGTGAATTTTCTTTGCCCATTGCTTATCCTCATGAAAAAAAGCACGAAAAGGAACTGGACTATCATGACCTTTATGGCTGTGCTGATAATCTTCGGTCACTGGATAGATTTTTACCAGATGGTAATGCCCGGTGCTTTACATGAGCATGCTGAGCTGATGCCGTTTGAATTTGGAATTGCATGTCTTTTTATAGGGATCATTATGTGGGGAGCAGGAAGGTATTTATCATCTCACTCTTTACTTGCGAAAAATCATCCTTTCCTGAAAGAAAGCATGATACACCATACATAGGATGTTGTTGAGGGAAGTAAAATTGAAATAAAGTAAGTGCATTTTGAATGCACTATTTAAACCACAAAGCTTTTAAGTGCCCGGAATAGGCCTGAAAGGCGGTTAAAAATTTATGAAATGAAGGATTTTTTTCTGGTAGCTATTTTTATATTACTCTTTGTCGTGGTATTCCAGATTGCCAAATCTAGTGAATACGTCAGTGTGCTCAAAGGAGAAGAAAAAACAAAGAGGCAGAATAATAAGATCAATGGCTTTATGATGATCGCATTCCTTGTTTTCGGGTTGGTGGGCGCTTGGTATTGCAACGAGCTGTATTATAAGCAGACTTTATTTCCACAGGGATCTGCATCAGTAGAAGGAGAAAAGATTGACCTGATGCTTTGGATAACGATCGGTGTAACCGGGGTGGTATTCATTATTACACAGGTGCTGCTTTTCTGGTTTCCTTTTAAATACCAGGAGAAAGAAGGCAAGAAAGCTTATTTCTTCCCGCATAATACCAAACTGGAATTACTCTGGACAACTGTTCCGGCAATATTCCTTACCGTGCTGGTAGTTTTTGGATTGAAATACTGGTTTAAAATGACCAATGATGCACCAAAGGATTCAGTAGTGGTTGAAATAACCGGGCACCAGTTTGCATGGGATATGAGGTACCCCGGTACGGATGGTGTTTTAGGGAAAACAAATTATAAGTTATATAATCAGCCTGCCGGAAATACATTGGGAGTGGATTTTGAAGACCCCGCAAGCCTGGATGACCTGCATACAACAAAAATGTACCTGCCTGTGGGTAAGCCTGTCAAGCTGGTTATCCATGCAATGGATGTAATACATGATGTGGGACTTTCACATTTCAGGATGAAGATGGATGCTGTTCCCGGTATTCCAACCACCATGTGGTTTACACCAAAATATACTACTGAAGAAATGAAGGTGAGGACTTCTAATCCGAATTTTGTATACGAGATCAGTTGTGACCAGATGTGTGGCCAGGGGCATTTTTCTATGAGAGGCGAGATAATTGTTGTGTCGCCTGCGGATTATACAAAATGGTTAGCCGAGCAGAAGCCAGAATATTTTACCATGTACCCGGATAAGGATCCTGAAAAAGCAAATAAAGCAGCAGATAGTTCATCGGTGGTAAATAAGCCACTTGCACAGATGACCACCACACATTAATACGTTTAAGGTTTTGTAAAAATTACGAATATGAGCAGCCCAGTTACACTACAAGACACCGGATTTCATGAAGCGCATGATGCACATCATGAACATCATCACCATGAAACATTTATTACAAAATATGTTTTCAGCCAGGATCATAAAACCATATCTAAACAGTTTTTGATCACGGGTATTATCTGGGCAATTATCGGTGGTCTATTTTCAGTTATTTTCAGGTTACAGCTCGGTTACCCCGAATCAACATTTCCATGGCTCGAAGATTTATTGGGCGAATGGGCAAAAGGAGGGAAGCTACATCCTGAATTCTATTATGCATTAGTAACAATGCATGGAACGGTGCTGGTATTTTTTGTATTAACAGCAGGATTGAGCGGAACCTTTGCAAACTTTTTAATTCCATTGCAAATAGGTGCAAGAGATATGGCATCACCATTTCTTAATATGCTGAGCTACTGGTTTTTCTTTTTAGCTTCAGTAATAATGGTTTCATCCCTGTTTGTTCAAACCGGGCCTGCAAGCGGTGGCTGGACGATCTATCCTCCATTGAGTGCATTGGGTGATGCATCTTCCGGTAGCAAAATAGGTATGGATCTTTGGCTGGTTAGCATGGCTATGTTCATTGTTTCTTCACTATTGGGAGGATTAAATTATATAACTACTATCCTGAATATGCGTACGAAGGGAATGAGCATGACCCGTCTTCCTCTTACTATATGGGCGCTTTTCTTTACTGCGGTATTAGGGGTTTTATCTTTCCCTGTTTTGCTTTCCGGGGCCATATTATTATTATTTGACAGGAACCTGGGAACAAGTTTTTTCCTGAGTGATATCGTTGTTGCAGGTAAGATCATGCCGAATGAAGGAGGAAGCGCCATTTTATTCCAACACCTCTTCTGGTTCCTCGGGCACCCGGAAGTTTATATCATCCTGTTGCCTGCAATGGGAATGTCATCCGAAATCCTTTCAGTCAACAGCCGCAAGCCGATCTTTGGCTATATGGCAATGGTAGGTTCATTATTTGCCATAACGGTCCTTGCCTTTTTGGTTTGGGCACATCATATGTTTGTAACCGGGCTAAATCCATTCCTGGGAGCGATCTTTGTTTTGCTTACCTTATTAATTGCAGTTCCTTCCGCGATAAAAGTATTCAACTGGCTCACAACATTGTGGCGGGGTAATATAAGATTCACCCCTGCAATGCTGTTTGCTATAGGTTTTGTAAGCCTGTTTATCAGCGGTGGGCTGACCGGTATATTCCTGGGCAATTCAGCGCTTGATATTCACCTGCATGATACGTATTTCGTAGTAGCGCATTTCCATATTGTAATGGGAGTGGCTTCTTTCTTCGGGATGTTTGCAGGTATTTATCATTGGTATCCAAAGATGTTTGGAAGGTACCTTAACAATACAATGTCATTCATCCATTTCTGGGTTACCATAATCGGTGCATATCTTATTTTCTGGCCTATGCATTATGAAGGACTGGCAGGTATGCCCCGCCGTTATTATGATTTTTCTCAATGGGAATCATTTAAGCATTTTGGCGGGCTCAATGAATTTATCAGCCTGGTTGCCATGGTGGTATTTGCTGTCCAGATCCTCTTCGTATTTAATTTCTTTTATAGCATATGGAAAGGACGCAAGGTTACCAACCTAAATCCATGGGAAGCCAATACGCTTGAATGGACAACTCCTATCAGGCCGGGCCATGGGAACTGGGTGGGCGAAATACCCGAAGTACACCGCTGGGCATACGATTATGGAAAAGACGGAAAAGAATTCATTCCACAGAATGTGCCGGTAGGAGCTGATGAAAGTAAACATTAAGCCCCCTACCCCCCGAAGGGGGAAATGTGAAGAGAAGGAAGCGAAGAAAAGAAAAGTGAAAGCTGAAATATTAATGAAAAGCTGAATTGTAAAAAACTAAATGTTGGGGCTCCCTTTCTTCGGAGAGGGATAAAGGGAGAGGATGTAATGCAGGAGAACAATACCATATCCAAATCAACATCGTTTGTTTTGGCCAGTAAAGTGAAGGATTATTTTTTGTTGATCAAGTTCACGCTGAGTTTCATGGTAGTGTTCAGCACCGTGGTAAGTTACCTGCTTGCGCCAAATATAAAATTTGACTTACTGCAAGTTCTTTTACTTTTTATTGCCGGGATGCTGATAACAGGTTCGGCAAACAGCATAAACCAGGCATTGGAAAAAAACACGGATGCCCTCATGAAACGCACTGCTAAAAGGCCGGTGGCAAGCGGGCGGATGAGTACCAACGAAGCATAT
>DATHEH010000339.1:0-8844 GCA_035318685.1 Ferruginibacter sp. | reverse complement strand
GACCAACCGCGGCCAAGAGTATGGTTGGCACAGATACGCCAACGCACTTTATGCCATGTCGCCTATCTGCGCCAGTTGTATTCTACCAGTTGGGGGTCTTTTTGCAGCCGTCTGGTGACCTGACCAACGGCGATTTAGATTGAGCATTTTCTTTACAAATTCCGGAAATGGTGCCGCAGATCTAGAGGAAAAAATCTGTGATAACTTTTGTTGTGATAACTAAAAGTATTCACAGGAAAGTTTTCACAAGTTGGCATATCTGCCAGGTATTCCTGCTGCACCTGGCTTTGGGCGAACAGCGATTAAAATGAATGGTTATATTCTAAATCCGGTCACAGACCGGCAGAATTAAAAGGCATCAAGTGATCCTGCGGAACACTTGCGCCAGTTGGAGGAAGACGGGGTGAGTACTACCGCGGCGAATGAACTCTGCTGACCGTTGGTCAACTACAGCGGCAAAAAAAGTTGTAGGCTAAGCAAACAAAAAAAGCTGCCTCGCAGCAGCTTTCAGGTAAGTAAAGTATGATCAATTACTTTTCTGTGGCTTATTCTTTCCCATGTCTTCGTAAAACGCTTTTACAGCGCTTATTTGCTCAGCCGTCAGCGGGATCTCACTGTATTTTTTTTCTTTAGCCGCTTTTAATTCTGCAATTTTTGCAGCACGGTCGGCTTCATTAAGATCACGTAAGGCGCCCGCTGCCTGGCGGATCTCAAAATTGATCTCTATAACCCGCTCTGCCTGCGCTTCGGTCAGTCCCGTTTTCTCTACCATCGATGGCTTTACCCTTTCTTTCATCTGCTGCAGCATAGCTGCCTGGTCAGCACCACCGGTTTGCGCATTTATGGTGGTTGAAATTATTGCACTAAAGATTATTGCCAGGAATAAATACTTTTTCATAAAATGTAATTTTAATTGGTGAAGTTTAAAGATATTCATTTGTAAATCTCCTTTAGTAATAACTATATAAGCGGCCCTAACTAATAAAAAGAATGGCAGAAAGTTACATCGGGCAATACCGCTGAGCATCTTTCTCCTTTGCTTTGTTGGCGGTAAAAAGAGCGCGGCAATGCGAAATTAGATTCTCTATATGAAGTCTGCTGCCCATTGGGTATTAGTTGGCACAGATACACCAACGCACTTTACCTGTGCTGCATATCTGCGCCAGTGGGGGGTTGTTGGCGGCAAAAGAGCCGGCAGTATCTGCGCCAGTTAGAAGGCACCAGGTAATCCATCAACTTTGCGTTTTGGAAAATTAATAATTACAATGCGAAACAGATGGGCCAGTGAATGATTTGAATCAAAATGATCACAAATGATCGTTTTTGACTAGTTTCCCGGGCCTGCTGAGAGTTGACTTTCTTCGGTATGTCTTCGGTATGTCTTCGGGAAGTGTAGCCAAATCAGGTATTATTTCCGAACATGTGCTGCCCGCGGCCGCACAGATCAATTTTTTGCTTTGTTGGCGGCAAAAAAATAGGGAAAATATCTATCCTTCGCGCCGATACATGAACTGCGGCGGCAGAGAGACGACGGCAACATAACTACTGCGGCAGAATTGAACTGATTTTTATTTATGAACCCTGCTGCCCGTTGGGTATTAGTCGGCACAGATACGCCAACGCTCTTTACTATGCTGCATATCTGCGCCAGTTGGGGTCAGTTGGGGCCATTTACTCTACTGCTTTTGCAAAAAAATATTAAACTTTCTCAATGCCTGCAAAAATTTAGAATACTCTTCAGAATGGAATGATAAATAATTTTCGTCAATTATTGTAAATGAGTCCGACATCAAATCTCCTGATGTAACATTATGCCAGTATTCCAAATATGCAATTTTGAAATCCTGGAACTGACTATTACATCTATTGTTAAAACATACACGTATACTACTCTCGAAGGTCTGAATTAAATTCTCTATTTGCGAAAAAGTTATGTTTATGAATTTTTTATCTTGACTTGTAATGTTTCCAGTGTTATACGAACTTATAAATTTTTCATTAATTTTTTTTGCTTCAACAGAAATATCATCAGATTCCTTATTAAGTAGCGTCTTAACTACACGACTATCATCAATCCATTTCTTGATGAAAAAAGGTATAGCTAAAGCGATAAATAAAGTTGTGATAACTTGGAATACTTCATAAATTTTAATTTCTGGATTCCATTGTATATATGGATAATGCTGAAAAAAAAATCCAAAAAGTACACCTAAACAAAAAATCGACCCGATAATTATTATTCCTATTAGCTTCATTTTTTTATAGGTTTTGTTATCTCTCTAACGATTTTTTCTATTCGCAAACTATTACTTGAAACAAATTCTATAGTAGCCAATACAGATTCAGCACCATGTGACATGGATAACTTGCCAAATGAACCTGAGACGAATGATGAAGGATACCCCAAAACTCCGTCCAAATAAATTACTAATTTTACTTTCTTTTCTTTTGCTTCTTCAAATCTGGGAGAAAGCAAAGTTTCTAAAAATTGTTGCCCAGAAAATTGACCTTCATATATGTATCTTGCGCCTAGTGCTTTATTAAACTCTGTTGCAACATGTATTTCAAGATTATTCATGATTATAATTTTTAAATTCAATATAATAAAAAGTTCCTCTAAGGTTAGAAGTAAGTTTTTCTGTTTTATCTGTTTTTAGGTCAATTTTTACATCGTTCGTAATCAACAAAAACTTTTCAAAACACTCAAGTTTTGAATATTCAACAATTTGTGGAATACCTTTACCTCGTATTTCATTATCTATGTCAATTCTTGATTGGACTTTTCCTGATAAAAGATCTGATACTAAACCAACATTATCTACTAATTTAAGGCTTCTTCCGATTTTTTTCAAATAAGTTCTTACAATCATACTTTTAAAAATCCCTACACCTAAGTCAAGAAAACTCAGCGAAATTTTCTTTGTAGTCTCATCGTGAAAAACATATAACCACCACTTTGAATAACCGTATTGTTTCAGGTTCGCATGATGATGTGTATTTGACATTAGCTCAATAAAAATATTATATATCGGCTCAACATACTCTTGATTACAGTTACAATTCTTAATAATCA
Organism: Ferruginibacter sp.; assembly: GCA_035318685.1. Lineage (GTDB taxonomy): Bacteria > Bacteroidota > Bacteroidia > Chitinophagales > Chitinophagaceae > Ferruginibacter. The sequence goes on along the minus strand of DATHEH010000339.1, from coordinate 5,771 downwards.
TCTCTACTGACCTAGCAGCTATATCCGGCTTTACTTTAAAATTAGCTTCTTTATGCAATAGATTATTTTCTGCTATTTTGTACTTTTTTTTACTCTTAACATAATTATAAAGACCAGATTGAGTAAAAATTTGTCTGAACTTTTCATTCTCCGGCGCATTACCATGAATCGGTACTTTATTGTTAAAGCTAATTTCCTTTATATGTGATATTAACAAGGGGATTACTTCGGGAGTAAAATATTCGATTTTTGAAACATCAAATCGAATAGCATTGTGATTTTTTAAATTTTCTCTGCCGACTTTTAAATATTCTAGAACATCATTAGTATATTCAATAAAACTGAAATTTATTGGCGCCGATAAGTTTACAATATTATGTACGTAACCCTTTGGCACAACGAAAAAATCCTTACTATCTTTCCATCTTTTTAAGCGTCGTTGTCTAGCTATTCTATACGTTTTGCCGGATCTCTTCTCTTGGTAAGTTCCTCTTATTTTTCCAATCTTATTCTCTTCTATTGATGCCACAAAATTTTATAGTTTCATTTTCAAAAGTTTGCTTCGTCGGCCTTATAGCAAAAACCGCAGTGTATTTACCGCGGCTTTTGTTATTTATTATTTCTTACTTCACTTCCTCAAACTCCGCATCCGTCACATTCTCCGTTCCTCCTCCTGCATTTGGCTGTCCATCGGGTCCTGCGGACTCCTGCCCTGCTCCATCGGCGCCGGGCCCACCGGGTCCTGCGGATTGACCGCCGGCATTTGCACCTTCCTGCGTAGCCTTATACATTTCTTCACTGGCGGTTGTCCATGCAGCATTCATTTCTGCAGTAGCTGCATCAATCTGTGCAAGGTCCTGTGATTTATGCGCTTCTTTTAATTTGGTCAACGCCGCTTCTATTGGTTCTTTTTTCTCTGCAGGTATCTTTTCACCATATTCCTTCAGTTGTTTTTCTGTCTGGAATATTAAGCTGTCGGCTGCATTTATCTTTTCCACTTTTTCTTTTTCTGCTTTATCGGTTGCTTCATTGGCCTTGGCATCGTTCTTCATCTTTTCAATTTCTTCCTTGCTTAAGCCGCTGCCCGCTTCAATGCGTATCTTTTGTTCTTTACCCGTACCCTTGTCTTTTGCGGTTACGTGTAAGATACCATTGGCATCAATGTCAAATATCACTTCTACCTGCGGCACACCACGCGGTGCAGGAGGTATGCCATCAAGGTTGAACGTACCGAGGCTCTTGTTCTGGTTGCTCATCGGCCTTTCGCCCTGCAATACGTGTATCTGTACACCGGGCTGGTTATCGCTGGCGGTAGAGAACACTTCTGATTTTTTTGTTGGTATGGTCGTGTTGCTGTCGATAAGCCTTGTCATTACACCACCCATGGTCTCAATACCCAGGCTCAAAGGTGTTACGTCAAGCAACAATACGTCTTTGATATCTCCGCTCAGTACCGCACCCTGTATGGCTGCACCAATGGCAACAACCTCATCGGGGTTAACACCGCGGTTTGGTTTTTTACCAAAGAATTTTTCAACGATCTCCAACACTTTAGGGATACGGCTGCTGCCACCCACCATGATCACTTCGTCGATCTGGGACTTGTCGATACCCGAATCTTTCAATGCCAGTTCACATGGCTTTAAGCAACGCTCAAATAATTTATCGGCAAGTGCTTCAAATTTTGCACGGCTTAATTTTTTCACTAAGTGCTTGGGCACACCATCCACTGCCGTTACATAAGGCAGGTTGATCTCTGTTTCCGCTGAAGAAGACAATTCCACTTTTGCTTTTTCCGCTGCTTCTTTCAAACGCTGTAAAGCCATTGGGTCTTTACGCAGGTCGATGGCCTCATCATTTTTAAATTCATCGGCCAGCCAGTCCATGATCACTTTATCAAAATCATCACCACCAAGGTGGGTATCGCCATTGGTTGATTTTACTTCAAATACACCATCGCCCAGTTCCAGTACCGAGATATCGAATGTACCGCCACCAAGGTCAAATACGGCGATCTTATGGTCCTTGCCGCCCTTATCCAGTCCGTAGGCCAGTGCCGCGGCTGTTGGTTCGTTCACGATACGGCGAACATTGAGGCCTGCGATCTCACCGGCTTCCTTGGTTGCCTGGCGCTGTGCGTCGTTAAAATATGCGGGAACGGTTATTACCGCATCCGTCACTTCCTGGCCCAGATAATCTTCGGCGGTTTTCTTCATTTTCTGAAGCACCATTGCACTGATCTCCTGTGGCGTATATTGCCTGCCATCTATGTCAATCCTGACCGTATTATTGTCACCTTTAACCACTTTATAGCTCCAGTGGCTGATCTCTTCTGTTACTTCGTCAAAACGGCGGCCCATAAAACGCTTCACGCTGCTGATGGTGTTGTGCGAATTGGTGATGGCCTGGCGCTTGGCAGGGTCTCCCACCTTGCGTTCCCCGTTCTTAAGGAAAGCCACTACAGACGGCGTTGTACGGCGTCCTTCGTCATTGGCTATAACCACGGGCTCATTGCCTTCCATTACGGCTACGCAGCTATTGGTGGTTCCTAAGTCTATTCCTATAATCTTTCCCATGATATAAGTTTTTATTTTGTTTCTAAGTCAATAACAATGATTATGCCATGGCGGATTTTGTGCAAAAATGACAGGGTATTGGGATTAGGGTTTGTGGGTTTGTGGTTTGTGGTTCGGTACACCCAAGCAGTTAATAAGTGCCACCAACTACAAACCACAAACTCCCCTGCCTATACAAACCGCCCAACGGATCGGTTATATTTACACTTAAAAAAATCTGTATATGGGCTTTATCGACTACAATACCCACAAAAGGGTAACTATTTTCCCGGGTGCACAAAGCGCCATGGAACATTCCCAACAGGTTACTTATGGTCATGTAAAGCTTGAGGAAGGCGTGGTGGTGCCGATACACAGCCACCCGCATGAGCAGTGGACATTCATACTGGACGGGCAGATGGAATTTACTTTGGATGGGGAAAAGAAATTGCTGCTGCCGGGCATGGGCGCCTATATCCCTTCCAATGCATTACATGGGGCTGTAGCGGTAACCGCGTGTACGGTTATTGATGTGTTTACGCCGGTAAGGGAAGACTATAAGAACAGGGAATGATGAACAAGGAATTAAGAATTAAGAAAATGGCATGCCGGCATATGCAACCTGCTGCATAAAGTAAAGGAATTTTTCATTCTTCATTCTTAATTTTTAATTTGCTGTATTCATTTACAAAAATGGCACTGTCTGGCAGGTAGGGAATTTTTTGCCCAAATTCGCAGTTGAAAACATAGCGGAAAAAGTTAACCGTGCTCCACTTTTCTTTATAAGGCAGGTAATTCTTATCCGGGAAACGAACAGCGCAAATATTATCGAAATGATAGGGTTGAAAGCTTCGCTGATCAGCATAATTGCGAAACCCATGATCGCTCATCAGCACAACAATTGCTGAAGGGTCTGCAAGGATAATATCTGTAATTAAACCGCTCATGATCCGGCTGCTGTATTGAAGGTAACCCAGGTATAATTTTTTATTGGTTATACTTGCTTTGGGGAGTACCAGGTGTAACGGGTTGGCTTTTCCCGCACTGTCAAAATAGTATTGCCAATGGGGCATCATTACATGTGTATAACAAAAGAAAGGTGCTTTTTTACGAGACCGTGCAAGTTCCCTGCTTTGCTGAATGGCCCGGTCATTGTTTTCTATATCAATTAACAGGTTAGTGTTTTTTAAAAAGGGCAACCATCTTTTGAAGTTTGGTGGAATGTTCCAGCCAATTTCCCTGTCCGCACGTTTATGTAATATCTTGTCGGTAAGCAGCATTCGGTGCCGGGTTATTATCCCATTATCATTATCCTCAGTAATGGCAGGCATATCATTCACATCAAAGATGGAAAAATTATAAATGCTGTAACCCATGTTTTTAAATGCAGCAACTACACTGGCGTTGTTGATCTCTTCCAATCGGTCAAGGTAATCGAATTGATCAATGTCTTTATTATTACCGGTTCTATTGATGTAACGCATGTTCAAAATGGAAGACATACTATATACCGTGGACTTGTAGTTAGCAAAAACAGGCAACTGTTCAAAACCATTTTGCTGCAGAAAATCATAAAAAACGTCATTGCGAAACCCAAAGCTGTCTTTCAGGCTGGTATAGCCTGCATATTCATCCAGCAACAAATAATAGACATTTGGTTTTTGCGACGTAACGGATGCATCAAAAACCACAGCAGGCATGGGCGTTATTTTATCAGCCCGGTTATATTTACCCAGCAGCAGGAACCCGTCAAAAATGCAGTAAATCAATAAAAGCAGGTTAAGATAAAATACCAGCTTAAGCTGTAATTGCCTGTTCCGTATTAAAAATATGATCCATAGAATAGTACAAATGATCAGCAGGGAAACTATTATGGTATATGATCGGAGGAAAGAAAGAAAGGTCTCACTTTTTATCAGGTCGTGTATCACGCCGAAAAATAAATACCAGAGGCTGATAAAAAAAGTGACCAGCGAAGCGAAAGCATAGTTCCGGGTAAAAAATAAAATGACCAGGAACAATGAGGCTATACAAACGGTAATGACCAGGCCTACCATTACCACCTCATTCAGGTGGAGGTAACCATAATTTTCCACACTACCATGCAGGCAAAAGAACAGGACCAGCAGGAACAGGAAGAATGGTATCTTTTTTAATCCCGGCATTATTTACGTTTCATTAAAAATAAGATCCTGTTGGTATTTCCTACCTGTTCTTCTTTTAAAAGATGGTATTTACCGGCGAAGGCTGCTTTGAAATGTTCCAGTGTATATTCCTCAAAAATGTCTTTACGGTTTTGCAGCAGCAGTTTTACTTTTTCATCAGCCTTGGGTATGAATTCAATGATGAGATGACCGGCCATGGGTTGCAACCAATCAGCAATATATTGTAAAGGAACATTGTTAGCGATCGCTAAATGATGCACAAGGGCCAATGCCAGCACCAGGTCCGCTTTCAGCCTTTTTGCCAGGGGGTCTCTTTCTGCGTTGTTCCAGCCTATTGCAGGTGATGGGGTCATCAGGTTTACCACCAATGGCAATATGTTGCCAATTTTTTCTTTTTTTATTTTAAGGTATAAGCTGTTTATGCAATTGGGATCTGCATCTGTAGCGATCAGTTTCTTTTTATTGCTCAAAAGTAAACTGAAGCGGCCATCATTTGCACCAAGGTCTATGACCGATGCAAATTCCACGGCTGTCAAAAAAGAATGTACCAGTTTGGTCTTTGCCTGTAAATAATTATCCTGCAATACGGTATCGGTATAATAATCATCCCATGCGGTTTTTATTTTCTTTACCGATAAGCCCTGCACAAAACCTGCCAGTCCCTTTACTAGTATCTCCAGTTTTTGTTTTGAAAGCTTATTATCGTTGTTAGCCGGTTGTCTCTTCTTCCCGGTAATTTTTACCTGCAGGTGAATGTGCAAAAATGTATTCAGGTTCCATTTGGATCTATTGGGTAATACACCAGTCAAAACATCTAAAGGGATCCCGTTTGGATAAACTGTAAATAACCTGTTGGTATCCGGGTGGCAATAGTGCATTAACAGCAAGGGCGCCAAAAAGCATTCGCAAAACTGGCGGTAGGCTACCCAGGGTTTACCCGCTTCATAATGCTGAAAAGAAAGGGTATCAATAAAAACAGGTTTGCCGTTATGGAACTGGATATTGAAAGGCGTTGCGTCTTTTAGTATCATTTCTTTTTTCAGGGATGCCG
>DATHEH010000338.1:0-2210 GCA_035318685.1 Ferruginibacter sp. | reverse complement strand
AAAACTCCCTTCAATCTATCAGCAAATGATCACTCAAATATCACTTTCTTCAAATAGAAAACATCCGGGTCAACCTGTATCCCTGTTTTACTCGTTACCCATATTCCTGTTTTATCAACAACGAGCTTTTGTTTTCCCTCATGCGTTACAATATCCATCGGCAGCGACATAGCAACGTTGAGCAGCTTTATGAAATATTTTTCATCTCCTGTTTGCCTCACATGTATCTCTACTTTATCAGTAGTATATAAATATAGATGGAATAACGGCCTGAGGCTTTTGCCATAAGCTTTGGTGAAAAGATCTTCCACATCTCCGGTCACTACAGTATTATCATAAGTGTACTGCGGGTCGGTGGCTAACTTTTTTAAAGTAGGGAAGAAGACATCATCACCCATTACATAACGCAGCGTATGCATAAAGAAGGCGCCCTTGCCGTAAATATCACCTACATAAGCCTGGTCTGAATCGATCTCATCACCCTGCACTATTGGTGTCTTGTTCTGTGCAGCCCTTGCAGTTTGAGCCATTTTCTTTAAATAAGCATCTTCTCCTGCGAGTTCTCTTGTTGCCATGGCATCGCCAAAAACACAAATGCCTTCCTGTATCCACATGTGCGCCCAGTCGCGGTTGGTTACTTTATTGGCCCACCATTCGTGCCCGTATTCGTGGTGAAGCAGCCAGTCAAAATCCTTATCGCCAACCTTTGTGAATTTGTATTTGTTGCCATAGGCAATATTTGTCTGGTGTTCCATACCAAGGTGCGGTGTTTCAGAAGCCGCTATCCTTTCCTTTACCCAGGGATATTCACCAAAATATTTTTCCAGTATGCGGCTGGATTGTTCAAAGAGGTCGAGTAATTTTTCTGCCATCACAAAATTTTCTTCCAGCACATAATATTCCATCGGCACCTTATTACCGTTAACCGTAGTATACATGCGTTTTGCAACTTTATAATTGCCCACATTAAAAAGAATACAATAATTGCTGATGGTATAATTTGTTTTCCAATGGTAAGTTGACCTGTCTTTTTTAGTGGTTACTTTTTGCAATAGGCCCGGGCCGGCAACTACTGAACCCTTTGGTACGGTGATCAAAAGGTCAGCGCCTTCATTGGGTTCGTCGCTGGGATGATCTTTACAGGGAAAATAGATCTTTGCACCTTCACCCTGGCAGCTGATCGCGATCCACGGATTTCCCTTTGCATCTTTCTCCCATTGAAAACCACCTGTCCATGGTGCTCTTTCCGCAATACCGGGTTTACCGCCATAAGCGATCTTGACTTTTACTTTGCCTGCAGGCTGTTCCTGCGCCAATGCAATTTTTACCAGGTCATCTTCTCCATGCTTAAAATTTACTGTCTTACCATTCACCCAAACCTGTTTGATCGTAAGTCCGTGCCAGAGGTCGAATAGTAGATTGCTGCTGGCTTTTTGCAGGATGAGGTCGATCTCTGTATGCCCATTTATGGTTTTTTGTGCAGGGTCAACATCCAAAGCAAGCGTGTAGTGCCTGATGTCCATATTGGCTTGTTCGGGTTTTAATTTGCCGCCTGATTTCAGGTTTTGCGCATGTGCAGTAAAAGACAGGATCGTGATAAAGAGTATAGAGATAATTCTCATTGCGATAGTTTTAATGAAGTTAGTTAATTTATCAAAAACTCTTAGGCTTCAGGCCACAAGGGGAGAAGTATACTGACAATGACTGTCCCTTTGCAGCTATCTCCTTTTTTCCTTCAATTTAACGCAGGATAAAGCAACTTCCTGCAGCAAACATTGGTCATAGATAAATTGAACATAACGTACAACTAACAATTATGAAATTTGAACACGAACAGGTGGTTGACCAGCAAAAAGATTCATGGAACAATTCTTCTGCAGGCTGGAAAAAATGGGATGACCTTACGATGGATTTTTTGAAGCCCACCGGGGATATGATCATTGAACTGGTCGATCCAAAGGATGGCGATATTATATTAGATATTGCCGCAGGCACAGGGGAACCGGGACTTACGATCGCATCAAAATTGAAAAGCGGTAAGGTTATTATGACAGACCTTTCAGAAGAAATGCTGGAAATAGCACGGAAAAATGCGACCCGCGAGGGGATCAAAAATATAGACACCCGTGTTTGTGATGTTAGCGAACTACCGTTTGCCGATAACAGTTTTGACGCCATAAGCTGTCGCTTTGGTTTTATGTTCTTTCCCG
>DATHEH010000337.1:0-14916 GCA_035318685.1 Ferruginibacter sp. | reverse complement strand
ACCGGCCTGATGGTAATATTGACCGTATCAGAAGCACTTAACCCTTGTGCATTTGTCACTCTTACCCAGTAGGTACCCGATGTATTAACCGTGATCGTTTGTGTGCTGGCACTATTACTCCATAAATAAGTAGCTCCCTGGTTAGCGGCATTCAGTAAAATGGTTCCACCGCATTGACTGAGATCAGCCCCGAGGTTGACAACAGGCGCAGTTGCTGTATTTGCCGCAGCGAATTTTATCTTCGATACATTGGTGGTTACCGGTGGCTTATTGTCAAAGTAAACAGCCGCACTGTTAAGCACACTGTCTCCCTGCACCAGGGTACCAATTGTTTTTATTTTAAAAGAAACAAAGCCCTTGCCTGCCGCTGGGTTTTGCTGGCTGGCTGGCAGTTTGATCTTCTCAAAAAAGAATTCCAGGTTCTTACCCTGCGATTGCCGTACAACTACCGGGTGACTGGCGCCGGTGATTTCGATACTGCCCCAGTTTAGTTTTGCATCCAGTACGTCTTTTACAACCACGTTTACAGCTGTGTCGCTTCCGGTATTTTTGAAACCGATCCGGTAGTGTATATAACCACCGATCATTGATAAAGGCAGGTTGCCGCCTTCCATGCAGTTGATGTTCATCGGTGGCGCTGCAGGTCCTTCGATCACCTGTTTTAAGTTGAATACGTTATCCAGGGGTGTATCATCACCGCTTACCGGGTTAATGGTTGCCTGGAATGTCAGTGTATCATTGGCATAATTGATGGGCGGGTTTGCGATATCAAAACTGAGAATGATCGTCCTGGTTTCAAATGGCTTTAAGTTGGAAAAGTTCCAGGTTAATGACCCGGTTGACTGGTTATCCGGGTTCAAAGATGCCGAAGCAAAATCGATCCTCACTTCATCATAATTCAGGACTGTTGAGCCCGATAATGTTTCTGTGCCCTTGTTCTTAATGATCAGTTTATATACACAGCTCGTTCCTGTCAATGCATTCATTTCCGGGATCAGTGTAGTTTCAAGATCATTATGAATACCATTCTTCACCGCACAGAAGTTCTGTACTTTAACAGTTCCGTTCGTTGAAGCAAAGCTATAGGTGGCTGAATCGGGTGTAAAAGTAAAGTATGGGTTCTGCAGCAATGGTTTTACCGTATAGCTTCCGGTTTGTGCATAGAAAATATATTCACCGGCACTGTTCGTGAATGTACTGATGTTCTGGCCTGAATGAGACATATTCATTTTCACATCGGTAAGCAATGCATCATTGGCATCGCAACCGTTACCGTCAACGTCAAACCTGAACAGCCCTTTGATGCTATTGTAATTTCCGCCAGGCGTAAAAGAACAATAGGCATTCACATTTACATTAAATGCACCCTGCTGGGCAAAATAGTTTACAAAAGGCAACACATCTTCTTCATTCGCACAAACGTATTTCAGGCCAAATGGATTTCGTATCCCCCCCGACCATAAAGACAGGCCGGGACTTCCATTCTTTAGATTAAGATATTCTAATGTTGGTGCAATTTCCCCGCAGGTAAGCGATGATAAATTAGGACACTTACTGAGGTCAATTGATTTGATTGGATTTTCTGAACAAAACAATGAACCAAGGCTCACCTGTTTGCTCAGGTCAATAGATGTCAGTGGATTTTGCACAAAAGTCAAGAATTGCAATAAACCCTGGTCATGCAGGTCGAGCGTATCAAGACTGTTCTGATCGAGTAAAAGATCTCTAATGGCAACACATCCTGAAATATTAATAGAGTCAAGATTATTAGCTTGTGCTAATAGCTTTGTTATGAGCGGGCTGTTGCTTACGTTTAATTTTTTTAAATTGTAATTCCCGGCTATCTCACACCAATCCAAAGATGGCATACCATGAATGTCGACATTGGTAAGAAGTGGATTATTCATACACCTAAAAACATCCAAGAGAGGAAACTCCGTTCCTGTAAGTTGCAGATCCGTCATTAGGTTATTACTGCAGTCCAGGTATGTTAATGCAGGTAAAGAAGATAACTGCAGGCTGCTGATATTATTCTGCTCGCATTGCAGGTAATACAGCTTGTTAAGGCCTGACAATTGCAGGGTTGATAGCTGGTTCGAGTTGCAAATAAGGATCCCGATATTTTTAAATGCCTCAATACCTGTAAGGTCCTGAATATTCTTATTCATCAACCACAGTTGGTCCACTACTAAGGCTTCCGATACCTGTATCTGGCCATCATTATTGAGGTCAATGGACGGGCTATAGGTCAATAATGCCTGCTTAAAATTGTTGTCGGGAATATTGACAACCTGCGAAGAAGCAGTACAGAAATTAAAGGCTATAAAAAGGGAGAGTAAAATTCTTGGTTTCACTGGCGGTCATTTTGGATTTTCAATGTCCAATATAACGCTGTTTTTGAACTATTTATTGTTGGTATATGCCCGGGGTAAAACTACTAAACAGCCTTATTTTCAAGGGGTTTATCTCGTATCACCACCAGGTCCTTCAGCTCTACGGTCATGGGCATGATCCCCACCTGCAGCAGGGCTTTCTTACCCCGTATCTCTTTCACGATCCCGGTACTCCGGTTCTTCTTCATTTTCACCTTGTCTCCCACTTTCACTTCTCCTCCTACTTCCTCAAACTTCTCATTCATCTTTTTTTGCTGCTTTTCGGCGGTCATCTTTTCTTTTTGATTGAATAAAAGCGCATGTATCATTTTAACCACCTTATCCTTGTCCTCGGCTTTTCGCCATTCGATCACCATGGCCTTTAACCGCCTTTCCATGTCTTTTAAGTAAACCAGTTTATCAGCCGCTATTTTGTTTTGAAGCTGGAGCTTTTCCACTTCCTGCTGGTGCATTTCTTTATTCAATACCCGCTGCATTTCTTTTTTCAATGCTTCATTTTCTTTTACAAGCATTTTAAGCTGCGCTTTTTCCTTATCAATATGCTGGAGATCCTGTTCGGTGCGGTTGAGCAATTTGTCTAAAGTAAAATGATCGTCATCCACCAGCTTCCTTGCTTTTTCAATAAGTCTTTTTTCGAGACCGATCCTTTCGGCAATGGAAAAAGTATAAGAGCTTCCGGGTTTACCAACAACGAGTTTATAAAGCGGGAGTAAATTCTTTTCATCAAACTGCATGGCGCCATTGATGATACCCGGCACTTTGTTGGCCATCACCTTTAAATTAAGGTAGTGCGTGGTAACGATCCCGAAACTGTGTTTCACTGCAAGCTCTTCCATGATCACTTCCGCGAAAGCACCACCCAGGTTGGGGTCACTCCCACTGCCCAACTCATCAATAAAGAATAATGTTTTGCCATTTGCATTTTCCATAAAATGCTTCATGTTCTTCAGGTGAGAAGAATAGGTACTCAGCTCAAACTCCAAACTCTGTGTATCGCCGATATGGATCATTATCTGCTTGAAGATGCCCATTTCGCTATCGGGATGAACCGGCACCAGCAATCCACTTTGCATCATCAATTGTAAAAGACCGGCTGTTTTTAGCGTAACCGTTTTACCACCGGCATTAGGCCCGCTGATGACCAATATCCTTTGCTTATCATTCAATGTAAGGTCAACCGGTATGGTAGGCTTATTATTTATCTTATTATAAAGTAAAAGTAAGGGATGGTAAGCCTGTATCAAATGAATATGTGCCTTATCATAAAGCTGCGGGTAGTTGCCATTGACCTCTATTGCAAATTTTGCCTTTGCCCTGATAAAATCATATTCACCGGCTATATCATGATAGCTCCTGAGCAGGGATGAATAAACACTCAGCTTTTGCGTAAGTGTTCTTAATATCCTGTACACTTCCCTGCCTTCTTCGTGTTCCAAAGAAAAAATGGCGTTGTTCAGTTCAGTTGTTTCTTCCGGCTCGATAAAACTTGTCCTGCGACTGTCACTTTCACCGTGCAATATCCCTTTGATCATGCGCTTTTGCTCGGCGAAGACAGCAAGTACTCTCCTGCCGTTCATAAAACTTTCTTCAATGTCTGCGAGGTAGCCCTGTTTATTAAGTTTGCTTACGATCCTGTCAAATATTTTGCGCAGCTCATTTCGCTTGCGGTATAAACTCATCCTTATTGTTCCTAATTCTTCGCTTGCCGAATCTTTCACATTGCCCGTTTCATCCAGTATCTCATTGATCATTTCAATAATGACCTTCTCATAATAAGAATCATGGATCACCTTTGCCATGGCAGGGTATGCAAGACGGCGGTCATTATCAAACCAACGGAAAATGCTATGGGTGTTTTCCACCAGCCGTCGCACCTGTAAGAATTGCTCGCCATTTAAAACTGCACCGGGTATGCCAATAAGCCTTAGCTCCTTGTGTAAATTATGGGTGAACTCGTTTGGAAAATGTTGTCCGCTTTGTAAGATGAGTTTGAATTCATTGCTCTGCTGCAATTCCCTTTCTATGAATTCTTTTTTGGTATGGATACGGAGATTGCCGGCCCTTTCTTTTGCGTATTCTGTACGGCACTGCAATGCCAGGAGGGTTTTCACCTTTTCATATTCCAGCTGCACGAGGGTGGATTCCGGGAAAAATTTCACAATATCTTATTTTAAAACTGCTAATTTCGGTTATTAATGATTTTCCATGAAAATTTTATTGATACCACTGGGTTTTATCATGCTGTTTGCCGGCTGTAGCACAGCTATTAAAACCACTTCTGCCGCAAAGCAGAACCTGGCCCTTCATAAAACAATTGCCATACTGCCGTTCGAGGTAAGGTTTGATCTGCGGCAAAAAAACGATAAGAAATTTTCGGAAGAAGACATGGGTAAATTAAAACAATTCATGGCGCTGGGATTACAGAACCATTTATACCACTGGTTGAAAAGTTATAGCGCTAAAAAACCCTTTACCGTTTCCATCCAGGATGCTGAAATTACGAATACCATATTGTCAGAAAATAGGATCAGGTTTATTGATGCGTATACGATGAGCAGGATCGACCTTGCCAACCTGCTGAAGGTCGACGCTGTTCTTACACCACAGGTTATTTTTGCCCAGCCAAATAGCGAAGCAGCATCTGTTGCATTTGCTGTGATCGGCATGGGTACGATCGGCCCTGGTGTTTTCGGGGGTCTGGCAACACAGGAAATGAAGATGCAGATATTACTTAATGATAACATTTCTGATACAGCCCTGTGGACATTCAATACAAAAACAAAAAGTGATGAAACTACGAGACATTCAAAGGCTAAGCAAAAGGAAAATATTTTATATCCCTTGTTCCGGAATATTGATGAATCGCTTATAAAATTTGTAAAAAACTTTCCTTACCGGAGGTCTAATATTTAGCAGGCAGCACCTGCAACTCTTCCCAATCCGTTGTACCGTCCTTCTCTCTTTTAAAAACAAGTTCATTGCTGCTGAGTACAACAATTTCGGCGGTTGTATAAATGGTACAACCTTCCAGTAAATGCCCGCCGATAGTTTTGCCGGTGCTGTCGCTGGTGCTGATGTGGATATGGCTGCCATTTACCGAAACAGTACCGGTAAGACTTACAATTTCAAAGTGCCCGCTGCCACTGCTGCTGCCGGGCTGGTTAGCGAAACGGATATTGTAATTGGTCAAACTGCCGACACAGGTGCTGATCCACCCTGCTTTGATCTGTTTTTCATTGACCAGTTTTTGTATCCCTGTTTTAAGGTCCTCTCCCGGTTTTAAGCGGAAGGCATATGTGTTAATATTTTGCATCGCGTGCTTTTGTTGGCAGGAAAATAAATTTATGGAGACTAAAATAATAAAAACAGTCCTCATTAACGGTAATTTTGTGTGTTTGTTAAACTTTTGTTGCAGCAAATTGTAATACAATCTATGGCATTTACCTTTACGTAAGTAATTGCAAATTATAAACCATGTTAAAGATATTATTTGTTTCTGTTGTGAGCCTGATGGGCTTAAGCTCCTGTGCGCAAAAAGACAATTCTGCCAAGATAAAAAAAGAGAAAAATACTATGACAAGTCCCAATGCTAAGTTAGATACTGCAACCTTCGGCAACGGCTGCTTCTGGTGCACCGAAGCGATTTTTCAGCAACTGGAGGGCGTGGAAAAAGTTACCAGTGGTTATAGCGGCGGCAGTGTTCCGCATCCTACCTATGAGCAGGTGACCAGTAAAACAACGGGGCATGCGGAATGCCTGAACATCATGTATGACCCGGCTAAGATCAGTTTTGATGAATTGCTGGAGGTTTTCTGGCAAACCCATGATCCTACCACATTGAACCGCCAGGGCGCTGATGTGGGTACACAATACCGTAGCGTTGTCTTTTATCATGATGACGAACAAAGGGCCAAGACAGCAAAATATAAAGCGGAACTTGATAAAAGTGGCGCATTCGACAACCCCATCGTAACTACTTTAGAGCCTTTCACTGCTTTTTATTCTGCAGAGGAATACCACCAGAATTATTATAACAATAATAGCGGACAAGGTTATTGCCAGTTCGTAATAAGGCCAAAGCTTGAAAAGTTTGAAAAGGTATTTAAAAGCAAACTAAAAAAGAACTGATCACCTGGTCGCCAGTGAATCTACGGGCCGGGGTTCCCCGCGGTGGCAGGTAAAACAGGTCACCGGCTGAAGTAATTGTGTTACGGTAAGGTTGTCTTTTTCTTTTTCATCATCAGTGAAATGAAAATATTTTTTATTGATGTCCATGTTCATCCGTATCATCAGGCGTGCTATTTCCTTTTCCGGTTTGTCATCCTTTTCATATTCCATTTTATTTGTTGTACCTGATACGTGGCAATACTTACAGTCAACCTTCAAACCGATGGTAAAACTTTCCATTATTTTATCCAGCGTATCTGTATGGATATTCTTCGGAAGTACCTGCAGGTTTTTAAAATCTTCGTTAACAGGAGGTTTTATTGCGGCAATGCCGAAGCAGATAACCACAGCTAAAATTGCGATCACTTTAAGTTGCTTGTAATTTTTCATTTTTCATTTTTTATCGTCCCAGGAGATGGTATCTGCCAGGCCGGGTGTTCAGTTGCTGTTATAATTTCTTTGTCCTTCTCAATTCCAGCAGGTTGAGGCTATTCGGTTGAAAATTTACGATATTTAAATGAACCAGGTGAATGGCCATGTCATACCACAGCGGAACAACGGGTGCATCATTGATCACCAGCTGGTCCATTTGCTGGTAAAGCCTATACCGCAACGAATCATTTTTTTCGGATAATGCTTTTTCATATAAAAGATCGAATGCAGGATTCTTATACCTTGTATAGTTTGGCGGTGCCGGGTTCCTGCCATAAAATACACTCAGGTAGTTCTCCGCATCGGGATAATCGGCGATCCAGGATCCACGGAAGAACAAGGCCTGAGATTTTGAGGTCTGTTCCATCAGTAAACTTTTCTGTATCACTTCTACCTGCACATTGATGCCTATTTGTAAAAGTTCATTGGCGATATAAGATCCCAGGTCACCATAAATGGGAATGGTGAGTAATTTTATTGCTGGCATACCCTTACCATCGGGGAAGCCGGCTTCTGCCAATAATTGTTTTGCCTTGTTTACATCATAATGATATCCCTTTACGGCAACCGTATCAAAGGAAGGTAACCCTGCCGGAACAAAGCCACTTTCAGCTGCAATGCCAATGCTGTTCCTCAAATACAGCATCATCTTCTTCCTGGAAAAACCATAGTTAATGGCCTGCCTTATTTTTTGTGAACGCAATGGGGAATTCTTCAGCAATTCATTTTCTGCATCAACCAAAATACCCAGGTATTCAATATTAAGATAAGGATGCTTGTGCAATTCAATTTTATCCTCCCATGTCTTTTTAAGGTTGCCGGTCTTGGTTAAAACCTCGTCTTTAAATGAAGGATCAATGTCATCAATAAAGTCGAGACGGTTTTGCTGGAACTCCAGGAACTCTGTTGCCTTGCTGTCGTAAAAAGAAACCTTCAATCCATCCAAATATGGCAATGACCTGCCTTCTGCATCCTTCTCGAAATAATTCTCATTCTTTTTTAAGATGAGCGCCTGTCCTTCTTCCCATGCCACAAAGCTGAAAGGCCCGGTACCCACAGGATGACGACGAAAATCTGTTTTGTATTTATTTACCGCTTCTTGCGGAATGACAGAACAATACTGCATGCTTAAAATGCCCAGTATGGATTGAAAAGGGCTGGCAAGTTTTAATTGAAAAGTAGTATCATCCATTGCCCTAAACGGGTCAATTGAATCTACCCTGTTATTGAATATCCAGGCGCCGGGACTCGCGGTATTCTTATCAATGATCCTATTAAAACTGTATTCCACATCATGGGCTGTGAGTTTACGACCTTTGCCATTTGCAAAGCAGGCATCATCGGTAAAAAAAACGTCGTCGCGTAAAAAGAAAGTGAAGGTTAAGTTATCCTCTGAAATTTCCCAGTGCTTCGCCAGTGATGGCTTCATCTGCATATTGCTGTCGATCTCGATCAGTGTATTGTAAAGCTGGTGCGCCATCCACATCACCTGTTTGCTTTTGGCAAAAGCGGGGTCAAGTGTGGCCAGGCCGCTGCTTTCGTTATAACGGAAGATCTTTTTATCGGAATGCCTATGAGAAGAGCAGCTGGTAAAAAAGACACAAGCTGCAAGCCACAAGAGGGTAAGCATCCATTGCAGTACCCTCCCTTGAGGCTTGCAGCTTGTGGCTTCTTCAGATTTATTTGTTGAACGGTTCATTTGTAATGGGAAAGAAAACTAAATTAGCATTTATATACAAACTCACATGAAACAAGTATTTAAAGTTTTTGCAATTCTTAATCTTTTGTTCTTAGTTTTTAATACTTCGCAAGCCCAGCTGACACATGGAACAAAAGTATTTACTCATGCGGATACCTTAAGAGGTACCTATGGCCCTTCGCGGGATTGGTGGGATGTAAAGAAATATGATCTGCATGTAAAATTTAATTTCCAGGATAGTACGGTAAGTGGATGGAATGTGATCTATTATGAGATAATAAAAAATGGTCGAATGATGCAAATTGACATGCAGGACCCCATGATCATCGACAGTATTTTAATTGGCGAAGGATGGGATTTAAGTCGCCAAAATTACAAAGTGAACTACAGCAAAGATGGTAATGCCTATTTTTTTGATGCATCGTCTTTGGCAGTGCGAAATACGCTGGCACAGGGAACGAAAAAGAATTATCTAAAAATATATTACCACGGCAAACCCCGCATTGCCCGTAATCCCCCATGGGACGGCGGACTTATCTGGAAAAAAGATAAAAACAAAAATGCCTGGGTAAGTGTTGCCTGCCAGGGGCTGGGTGCAAGCGTATGGTATCCTGTAAAAGATCACCAGGCAGATGAACCGGATAGTGGGGCTGTAATGCAATTTACTGTACCGGATTCACTGGTATGTGTAAGTAATGGCCGGTTTCTTGGGAAAACTGATGAGGGCAACGGCAGCAGCACTTATAAGTGGGAGGTTAAAAATCCTATCAACAGTTATAACATTGTGCCCTATATCGGCAAGTATGTTCATTTTGGAGAAACCTATGCCGGTGAAAACGGAAAACTGGATATGGATTACTGGGTACTCGATTATAATCTTGAAAAAGCTAAAGAACATTTTAAAGATGCGCCCCGCATGATGAAGGCATTTGAACATTGGTTTGGGCCCTACCCTTTTTATAAAGATGGATTTAAACTGGTGGATGCACCGCACCTGGGCATGGAGCACCAGAGCGCTGTGGCTTATGGCAATGCTTATAAGATGGGTTACCTGGGCCGGGACCTGAGTGGCAGCGGCTGGGGACTGAAATGGGATTTTATCATCGTCCATGAAGCAGGCCATGAATGGTTTGCCAATAACATAACTACTAAAGACATTGCCGATATGTGGGTGCATGAGGGTTTTACCAATTACAGTGAATCTTTGTTCACTGATTACTGGTATGGTAAGGAGGCTGGCAATGCTTACCTGCAGGGCTCAAGGAGGAATATACAGAACGATATTCCGATAATCGGCCCTTATAATGTGAACAAGGAAGGTAGTGGTGATATGTATTATAAAAGCGGCAGCATGATACATTCCATACGGCAGGTGATAAACGATGATGAAAAATTCAGGCAGATATTAAGGGGCATGAATAGGAAATTCTATCACCAGACCGTGACCACCAACCAAATTGAAGATTACATCAACAAGGAATCCAAAATTAATTTCAGCAAAGTGTTTGACCAGTATTTAAGAACGGTACAGATACCTGTTTTGGAATATAAGGTTGAAGGAAATAAATTAAGCTACCGTTACACGGATTGTGTGCCTGGCTTTAACCTGCCTTTAAAGGTCAAATTTAAAACAGAGCAATGGATAAAGCCAACGGAGCAATGGAAAACGCTGAACCTGTATCCTGAAGGCGACAATACATTTACAGTGGATCCAAATTTCTATATCAAAACAAAAAAGACAGAGTAATTTAGCAGCAAACAAGGCTATGTCGCAGATCCGCAAGCAAAGTATCATTTCTTCCCTGGTTGTTTATATTGGCTTTGCTATCGGATTTTTTAATACTTACCTCTTTACCCGTGAAGGTGGCTTTACACAAGCCGAATACGGGCTTACGGGTATTTTCATGGCTATTGCCAATATAATGTTTTCTTTTTCCAACCTGGGTATGGTGGCATATATCAGCAAGTTTTACCCTTACTACAATGATAACCTGCCCAAAAAACAAAATGACCTCCTTACCTGGGCCCTGCTTTTTTCCTTAATAGGCTTTTGTATCGTGATCATTACCGGCATTTTATTTAAAGACCTGGTGATCCGCAAATACGGCACCAACTCCCCCGACCTCGTAAAATATTATTATTATGTTTTCCCTTTTGGTTTGGGGCTTACCCTATTCTCTATTTTAGAAGCTTATGCCTGGCAGATAAAAAGATCTGTGTTCACCAATTTTTTGCGGGAGATACAGTTCCGTCTTTTTACAACTATCCTGATCATTCTCAGCTTTACCGCTGTAATCGGTTCCTTTGATCTTTTTATCCGGTTCTATTCTTTTACCTTTCTTGCTGTGGCCGTCATACTGCTGTTTTACCTGGTCTTAACAAAAAATATCTCGTTCACCTTCAGTGTAAGCATGGTTTCCAGGAAATTTTTTAAAAAGATCATCACACTTATTTCATTTGTTTATGGTGGCAGCCTGGTGTATACGGTTTCGCAGGTTTTTGATACGCTGGTTATTGCGGCCGCATTGCCCAACGGGCTTGCGCTGGCAGGGATATATACACTGGCACAAAATATAGCCAGCCTGATACAGGCTCCGCAACGGGGCATCATCTCGTCATCGCTGGGGCCCCTGTCGCAGGCGTGGAAAGATAAGGACATGAAGAAGATCAGCAGGATCTATCACAGTTCTTCCATAAACCAGTTGCTTTTTTCGGTGGGCATGTTTGCCCTGATCTGGCTCAATTTTATTGATGCAGTGGATACCTTTAATTTACAACCTGCTTATAAAGATGCCTTATGGGTCTTCTTTTATATTGGTATGATGCGGATCATTGATATGGGCACCGGTGTGAGCAGCCAGATCATCAATACATCAACACGCTGGCGCTTTGATTTTATTACAGGGATCATTTTACTCTCCCTGACACTTCCCCTTAATTATATTTTTACAAAATATTATTTTGGAATAAAAGGACCGGCTATCGCCAACCTCATCACCTTCACCATTTATAATGCGATCCGCTACTGGTTCCTGTTTAAAAAATACCATCTTCAGCCCTTTACCTTAAAGACGGTTTATACAATTATGCTTGGCATCATTTCCTTTTATTGCTGTTATTTTTTATTCGATAGTATGAACGGGTTTGCTGGAATGGTAACCCGCAGCATTGCCTTCATTGCATTATTCGTGACCGGCGTATGGTGGCTAAATTTATCTCCCGACCTGAAACCGGTATGGCATGGCCTTCAAAAAAGGTTGGGCATAAAAAAAGGAGATCAATGATCTCCCGTGAATTTCGATTAATTATTTGATATTATTTGCCAATAGTATTTGCGGGCATTCTTCCTGCACCGATATATTTTTTGCTGTAATAGGTCTCATCAAGGTGACTGATGGTTACGCCATTGCCAACGCTGGAATGGGTGAAGTACCCGTTTCTAAGGTAAACACCCACATGGCTTACACCCTTGTTCCTTCTCCCTCTTGTATTAAAGAAAACCAGGTCGCCTTCCTGCAGATCATCCTTACCTATCTTTTCACAGGCCTTGTATTGTTCCCTGGAGATCCTTGGCGTAGCGATATCATAAACATCACTCAATAATGTTGCGGTATAAGCGCTACAGTCTACCCCTTTTTGGGTACTGCCTCCATAGCGGTAAGTGGTGGCCCACCATTTTTCAATAAAATTGTATAATGTATAGTTGGTAATGCCTTCCACTTCCACATCGAGCAGCAGGGCATATTTAAACCTGACCGGCGAACTCATTTCTATGGATGAGCTTTCATCCTTAACAAAAGCAGGGTTAGCTGTGATGATTTCTGTGGATCTCTTAGCAACAGGTGGCTCAGGGGCAGCATTTCCCTGTTTTATCTCAATCCCTTCAATGAATTTTTCCGATTTTTTTGCAGCTATGCCATCACCGGCCCGTGTGGAATTAACGGAGGTTTGCGCATTGGCCGATATTGATGTTCCTGAAAAAATGCCCAAGGCAACAGAAACAAAAAATAAGTGTTTCATACGTAAAACGAGGTTTTTATACGTAAGTACAACTTAATCTTGTGTTCTCTGGTCGTCTTTTAGTTCCTTAAATACTGTGTTTATCTTTTCTGATCTGTGAGTCTTGTCCTACAAACTGGTTACTAAATAGATTCTATAAGTAGCGTTCTCATCCGCAATTGAACTCCGCAAAGGTAGCTTTCCTATCCCGAAAATGCAACCCCCTTAACGTAATTTTATGATCTTCAATGATTTCGATTTTAGAACAGCTGTGGAAAAACGAATTAGACAAGCATTTTATTGTTCACGATATTTGTAGCCCCAAACCTCTAAAAGGGGCTTAAAGACCCTCTGATTTGAGAGCTTGAGCAAGGGAAAAACCATTTTTATTCATCTTAATACAAAAGTCCGCCGGCAGGCGGATAAGGGTATGAAATTCTCCCATCTTCACGTTCACACACAATTCTCTTTATTAGACGGGGCTGCTTCTATAAAAGGCCTGTATAAAAAAGCCATTGCCGATGGTATGCCCGCCCTGGCCATCAGCGACCATGGTAATATGTTTGGGGCATTTGAATTTGTGAAGGAAGCTTATAACCACAAAAATGATGACGGCAGTTTAAAAGTAAAGCCGATCGTTGGCTGCGAATTTTACATCACCACAGACAGGACAAGAAAAACATTCAGCAAGGATGAAAAGGATCCCCGCCATCACCAGATATTACTGGCAAAGAACCCTGAGGGATATAAGAACCTCGTAAAGCTTACTTCGCTTGGATATATTGAAGGTATGTATTCCAAGTATCCCCGTATCGATAAAGAACTCATTCATAAATACCACAAGGGCCTTATAGCTACCACCTGTTGCCTCGGCGCATTGGTGCCGCAAACCATATTAAAAAAGGGAGAAGAAGAAGGTGAGAATGAATTTAAATGGTGGTTGAATATTTTCCAGGAAGATTATTATATAGAGTTGCAGCGCCATGGTATTCCTGAGCAGGAAAAGGTTAACGAGGTATTATTAAGGTTTGCGAAGAAATACAATGTAAAAATTATCGCCAGTAATGATTCGCACTATGTTGACCAGAAAGATTTTAATGCACACGATATCCTGCTTTGCATAAATACCGGGGAAAAACAAAGCACTCCTGCCCTGCGTGAATTTACCGATGATGATGTATTTGCCAAAAACAAGCGCTTCGCATTTCCTAATGACCAGTTCTATTTAAAGACCAGTGAAGAAATGACAAAGCTGTTTGCAGACATTCCGCAGGCCATTGATAACACCAATGAAATTGTAGATAAGGTGGAATTGCTGGACCTGAAAAGAGAGATACTCCTGCCCCATTTTGTCGTGCCTTCCAATTTTAAATCACAGGATGAATACCTGGAGAGTTTAACCTGGGCAGGTGCAAAAGAACGTTATAAAATGCTATCTCCTGAAACTGAAGAGCGGCTAAAATTTGAATTAGGTGTAATTCATAAAATGGGATTTGCCGGTTACTTCTTAATTGTGAGTGACTTTATAAGGGCCGGAAGGGACATGGGTGTATTCATTGGCCCCGGCCGTGGTTCTGCAGCGGGCAGTGCGGTTGCGTATTGTATTGGCATCACTAATATAGATCCCATAAAATATAATTTACTGTTTGAGCGGTTCTTAAATCCAGAGCGTAAATCAATGCCCGATATTGACACGGACTTTGACGATGAAGGAAGACAGAAGGTAATTGATTACGTGGTTCAGAAATATGGTAAGAACCAGGTGGCACAGATCATTACCTATGGCACTATGGCTGCCAAATCAAGCATTGCCGATGTGGCAAGGGTGATGGACCTGCCATTGGCTGAGAGCAGGGCTATATCAAAATTAGTTCCGGAACGACCGGGCATAAATTTAAAAAGATTACTGCACGCTCCTTTCACGATCAAAGAAGCAAAGGAGGCCCGCCCGGATGACCCGTTCGGACGGGGAGAAAAATCCCTGGAAGAAAAAGAACAGCTGCAGGCTGATGATGTAGAGAACGTAAAAAAGCTAAGAGAGATATATAAAGGCGATGACCTGCAAAGTAAAATTTTGCATGAAGCGGAAATATTGGAAGGCTCGGTTCGCAACACGGGCATTCACGCTTCAGCGATCATCATTGCACCAAAGGACCTAACCGATCTTATACCGGTAGCTACTTCAAAAGAATCGGATCTGTGGCTTACGCAAATTGAAGGAAACAC
>DATHEH010000336.1:0-13304 GCA_035318685.1 Ferruginibacter sp. | reverse complement strand
TACAAATAAATTATATCCCATTAAATTAATCAGAATTGATAATTGTGACAAGTACTTTTTATACAGCAGGATTGTGAATAAAGCCACCTAAAAAACTAAAAATAAAAAAAGGCCGCCTCTTTGTGAGACAGCCTCTTTTTTATTACTTATCGGAGCATTATTGTTTAACCGCTTTTAGGGTTGCCATTTCGCCATCGGCAAACCTTACAGTTATTATGTACAGGCCCTTAACCAGGTTAGCCATGTTTATTTTTTCAGTGAGGTCAAACTGGTTTGTGGTTGGTTCCTTGATGAATACAATCTTACCATTCATATCTGTGATCTTAACCTGCAGTTTTGCATTTGCTATGGCTGATGTGAGTTTTAAGTTTCCGAAATCAACAACAGGGTTAGGAAAAATTCCTGCACTGTTAACGTGAATTGAAGCTACAGGCAGAGCAGACACGATCACCAGTACATTATCCTTTGCTGTTCCGCCACGGTTATCTGTTACAGTAAGTTCAAATTCGTAGGTACCCGGAACCAGGTTATTCAAATAAGTAACTGCCGTAGTTGTTGAAAAGAGTACGTTATTTGATGGGCCGGATACCTGTACCCAGTTATATGCTACAATTGTTCCGTCAGTATCAACACCACTACCTGATAAGGTTGCAGCGTTTGCAGGCATAACAATGGTTTGATCTGGTCCTGCATTAGCAACGGGTAATGTATTTGGCGGAGCAATGATGGTTATCTGCATCGTATCCCTTCCGGTTGCTCCAAGGTTATCAGTAACCATCAATTCAAAATGGTAAACCCCAATTGCTAATCCCGAAACGGGGGAAGCAGCGCTGCCAGGAGTTGTAACTGAACCTGCAGCAGGTCCTGCTATCTTTGTCCAATTATAAGCAACAACAGTTCCGTCAGCATCAAATCCAGTTCCCGCGATAGTTGTAGAAGTTGGGGCTGTCATTGAAGCTGCTACTATAACCTGGTCACCACCTGCAAAAGCATTAGGAGGAAGATTAATAGAATTATTTACAGTTACCTGCAGGGTATCCCGTCCAATTGCGCCGAGGTTATCAGTAACTATTAATTCGAATTCATACACACCCAGTGCCAATCCTGTTATCGAAGTAGCGGCTGTACCGGGATTTGTGATGGTACCTGTGCCCGGCCCTGAAATTTTCGTCCAGGCATAGGCTACGATTATTCCATCTGCATCAGTGCCGCTGCCCGAAACAATTACAGTGTTTGTTGGTAATGTAATAGTCTGATCAGTTCCTGCATGTGCATCTGGTGCAATATTAGAAGGTCCGCCATTAATGACTACGTTGCCCGAGGGCGCTGACGTACATCCTACCGAATTAGTAACAGTATAAGTATAAACTCCCGGGGCAAGCCCTGCTATTGTAGTAGTAGTTCCTGTGCCGGAAATGTTTACTGCACCCGGAGTTCTTGTTAATGTCCATGTTCCTGTTGCCGGTAAACCACTCAGCTCAACAGATCCTGTTAGGACAGTTGGGGTTGGTTGTATGATCGTTCCGACTATCGGAGTGGTTGGTGTTGCAGGTTGAGCATTGATGACAACACTCGCTGAAAGTGGAGAAGCACATCCCGCAGCGCTGGTTACAACGAAAGTATATGAACCCGTTGCCAAACCAGTTACTGTTGTTGTAGTTCCTGTTCCGCTGGTTGTACCGCCGGGGTTTGTTGTTAATGTCCATGTTCCGGTTGCAGGCAGGCCGGTTAAAACTACGCTTCCGGTTGCAACGGTACATGCCGGTTGTGTTACTGTTCCAATTGTTGGAGCCGCAGGTGTTGCAGGTTGTGCATTGATAACAATGTTAGCCGAACCCACAGAGATACATCCCGAAGCATTTGTAACAGTATAAGTATATGTTCCTGCTGCAAGCGCTGTTATAGTTGTGCTCGTTCCCGTACCTGTTGTTGTGATAGCGCCCGGTGTCCTGGTCAATGTCCATGTACCAACTGCCGGTAATCCATTTAATACAACTGACCCTGTTGCAACCGCACATGTTGGCTGTATTATCGTTCCAACTGTTGGTGCAGCAGGTGAGGATGCCTGTGCAGTGATCAATACATTACCCGAAGCTGCAGAAGTACATCCGCCGGCATTGGTAACTGTATAAGTATAGTTGCCGGGGTTAAGCCCTGCTATTGTTGTTGTAGTTCCTGTACCTGTAATATTCACAGCGCCCGGAGTTCTGGTCACTGTCCATGTTCCTGACGCAGGTAAGCCACTTAATGTAACGCTGCCGGTTGCAACTGCACATGTTGGTTGCACTATTGTTCCAACTATTGGTGCGGTTGGTGTTGCAGGCTGCGCATTCATGACTATGTTAGCCGATGATGCAGAGAGACATCCCGCAGCACTGGTAACGGTATAAGAATATGTTCCTGTTGCAAGTCCTGTTATTGTTATTGTTGTTCCCGTTCCCGAAATATTCACAGCACCAGGCGTTCTTGTTAATGTCCATGTTCCTGTTGCGGGCAAACCGGTTAATGTAACACTTCCTGTTGCAATAGTACAAGCTGGTTGTATTATTGTTCCCACTGTTGGAGCCGCCGGTGTTGCAGTTTGTGCATTGATACCTATGTTAGCTGAACCTATAGAAATACATCCTGCAGCATTGGTGACCGTATAAGTATATGTTCCTGCTGCAAGTCCTGTTATAGTTGTACTTGTTCCGGTTCCTGTTGTTGTTATAGCACCCGGAGTTCTTGTCAATGTCCACGTACCTGATGCCGGTAAGCCATTTAATACCACAGATCCTGTTGCAACCGCACATGTTGGTTGTGTAATTGTTCCAACTGTTGGTGCAGCAGGCGATGATGCCTGTGGTGTGATTACCACGTTTGCGGAAGATGTAGAGGTACATCCGCCTGCATTGGTAACTGTATATGTATAGTTGCCGGGGTTAAGTCCTGCTATCGTTGTTGTAGATCCCGTGCCTGTAATATTTACAGCGCCCGGAGTTCTGGTCAATGTCCAGGTTCCTGATGCAGGCAAGCCACTTAATGCAACACTGCCGGTTGCAACTGCACATGTTGGTTGCGTTATTGTTCCAACTATTGGAACAGTTGGAGTTGACGCCTGGTTATTGATAACAATATTACCTGACGCCACCGAAGTACATCCTGCTGCATTGGTAACTGTATAAGTATATGTTCCTGCTGCAAGTCCTGAAATAGTTGTAGTCGTTCCTGTTCCTGTAGTTGTTACAGCACCCGGAGTTCTTGTTAATGTCCAGGTACCTGATGCGGGTAAACCACTTAATGCAACACTGCCGGTTGCAACTGCACATGTTGGTTGTGTTATTGTTCCAATTGCAGGAGCCGATGGTGTTGATGTTGCTGTGATCACCACGTTTGCAGAAGTGGTAGAAGTACATCCTGCTGCATTGGTAACCGTATAAGCATATGTTCCGGGGATAAGACCTGATATTGTTGTTGTAGTTCCTGTGCCGGTGGTTGTTGCACCGCCGGGAATTGCAGTTAAAGTCCACGTTCCTGTTGCAGGCAAACCATTTAAAACAACGCTACCCGTTGCAACTGCGCAGGTTGGTTGTGTTACTGTACCAACTGTGGGAGCTGCCGGTGCTGATGCTGCGGCATTGATCACCACGTTTGCAGAAGATGTGGAAGTACATCCACCTGCATTGGTTACAGTATAAGTATATGTACCGGGGTTAAGCCCTGCTATTGTAGTAGTAGTTCCTGTGCCTGTAATATTTACAGCGCCCGGTGTTCTTGTCAATGTCCATGTTCCTGATGCCGGCAAACCACTTAACACAACGCTGCCTGTTGCAACAGCACATGTTGGTTGTGTTATTGTTCCAACTACCGGGACAGTTGGTGAAGCAGGCTGGGCATTGATCGCCACATTTGCAGAAGCTGCAGAAGTACAACCCGCTGCATTGGTAACGGTATAGGTGTATGTGCCTGTCGCAAGCCCGCTTATTGTTGTTGTAGCTCCTGTTCCGGTTGTTGTTGTACCACCGGGAGACACGGTCAATGTCCATGTTCCTGATGCCGGTAAGCCACTTAATGCAACGCTACCTGTGGCGACAGCACATGTTGGTTGTGTTATTGTTCCAACTGTTGGCGCTGACGGTGTTGCTGTTGCAGTGATCACAATATTTGAAGAGGCGGCAGAAATACATCCTGCTGCATTCGTAACTGTATAAGTATAGGTGCCGGGGTTAAGTCCGGTTATGTTTGTTGTAGTTCCTGTTCCGGTTGTTGTTGTGCCACCTGGAGATAATGTCAATGTCCATGTTCCTGATACAGGCAGGCCACTTAATGCAACACTTCCTGTTGCGACAGCACATGTTGGTTGTGTTATTGTTCCAACTATTGGAGCTGATGGCGCTGTTGGTTGTGTATTAATAACTATGTTGCCCGATGATACAGAGATACATCCTGCTGCATTGGTAACCGTATAAGTATATGTTCCTGTTGCAAGTCCTGTTATCGTCCTGGTAGTTCCTGTTCCAGTAGTGGTCACAGTTCCGGGCGTCCGGGTTAATGTCCATGTTCCTGATGCCGGTAAACCATTTAAAACAACACTACCTGTTGCAAGAGCACATGTTGGTGGTGTTATTGTTCCAACTGTTGGCGCTGCAGGTGTTGCAGGCTGCGTATTGATAACAATATTCGCTGATGGTGTTGATGTGCCGATAGCATCAGTAACCGTATAGGTAAATGTTCCCGCAGGAAGTCCCGTTATTGTTGTTGTAGTTCCTGTTCCTGTTGTTACTACAGCACCGGGAGATCTTGTTAATGTCCATGTACCAGATGCCGGTAAACCACTCAAGTCAACACTGCCCGTGGCAACCGTACAAGTTGGTTGCGTTATTGTTCCAACAACGGGGGGAGTAGGGGGTGTAGAAGCGGGTCCTCCATATTCTGCATAACCCATATCAGGAGCAGAACCATTGTAAGGCAGGCCTACGTTAACTCCTGTATTGATACATGGAGATAGCGGCAATAATAAAAAATTCAGGATCGAAACGAACAATGGGTTAAGACTTATGTTATTATTATAAGTATAGGATGTAGGATTACCACCCGGCCATAAAGGCGTATTACCCCCATTACCAAAAGCATCATTATGCGTAACAACTACATTGCTCATATTGGTTGTTGGACTACTGCCCCTTAACCACCTGTCCTGGAAACCCTGTACGATATTGTTCCTGATATTTACGCCGGTAGCATTTCCGTTCTCACCTGAAGTAAAATCAAGCCCGAGATAGGGAGCATCACCTGCTTTAGCTACAATGGTGTTATTGTAGATGTCCAGGTTTTGTATCTGCGGATCATTGCCGCTCTCACTGATAACACATATTCCGCAACCTGTGCCTACGCCATTACCCTGGTACACATTGGTGAACAGGTTATTCCTTATGATATTATCTTTTAACTGGCTGAATCCTCCGGGAGGCGTTCCTCCGCCGGGGTTGGGATATCCTCCATTCTGGTTCACCGTTCTTGTATTGAACTGAACACCACTGGATACATTATTGAATGTATTATTTTCAATAAGCACTGATTCTGTTCTGAATTCAAGTATGATACCACTTTCGAAATTAGGATTGGGTGTTGCATGGTTTATGTTGTTATGGTGTATCCATGCACAGAAATTATAAGAACCTTTCCTGTTATAGTTAAGGTCAATACTTCCCTGTATGTTGTTATTGTAGATCTCTATTCCCTGTATATTGAAAAATTCGATCGCAAAATCCCAGTCGCCATTCTCACCGGGATACGATCCCTGGTAAGGCGCTTTTACCAACGTATTGTTATAGATCTTGACACCTCTCAGCCATCCGTTATCCCAATATTTTAGCGGCCAGCCATTTCTGTAAGCTACACGCTGGTCCTGGATCATGGTGTTGTTATAGATCTCCATGCCCAGCTGCCCGCCAATATTTAAAAGACCTCCGCCATAGGCACCTGTTCCTGCGGCAGAATTTAAAACAGTGTTATCATGGAATTTATTACCTGTAGCATGGTTTCCAGGATCCATTACAGGATCGGTCACATCATTACCGTCGAAGATCACACCGCGATCACGGAAATTGATGATCTTACAATGGTGAATGATAACATTGCTTCTTCCGTTCACCCAGATAGCGATCCATGTTCTGTTATTTGTTTCACTCACATATTGTCCATCTAATGTTACACCTGAAATACTTTGAGCACCGTTGGTATTTTGTGGTGAGTTAAGCGAAAGTAATTCTGACCATTGACCTGTTATATTACTCCTGATGATAGATATATCTATTCCTGCTCCTTCGATACTCACACCTACTCTTAAGAAAGAGGTTTGTGTTTCAGTATAAATACCTGCATTCACATGAATGATATCTCCTGAATTTATTACGGTAGATGTTGCTTTGTAAAGTGTTCTCCAGGGATTAGCGCTGGTACCTGTACCTGATACGTCATTACCGGTGGGGCTAATGTAATACGTGGCAGCATTTGTAACGCTACATATAAATAGCGTGAGTATTAAAGTAAAGAGTTTCATAGAATGATAGGTTTTTATTGGATATTGAAAATTATTAACGCCTGAAATACACTTTTAGTATTTCCTGCATATCTTCTGTAATAGGCGGTTTTAGTAAAAAAGAAGGTCATAAGCAGAACACGAGATGCTGTAAAAGTAATGGTAGCATCAATTTCATTTACACAACTCTGGCGCTATTATTTCTCAATCGGGAACCGGATAACGAATAGCTATTTAAAATATACATAAAATAATGAAAGTAAGTTAATAAGCGGTGTAGTATAATTACTACATTCATCAGTTTTTTAAATTGTTAATAAATTAGATTGATTTGTGAACAAATGCTTTCCTGGAACGGCAGTTATTTTTTTCGCATATGCACAAAAATCAAACCACAAATATGCCTGCTGAAAATTTTTTAATTTTTTCTTATTATGATCCTTTTTGTTTTCCACTCATACAATCCCCAAACAGACATCAATAATAAGAGGAGGTGATAGCTGGATGCAAACAGCTGGTATTTCAAAAAAAGCAATGGAATTAAAATGCTTTTGGCAATGATCCACCAATACCAGCCTTCTGTTCTTTTCCTCGTCATTGACCACATCCCTGTTATACCTGCAGCAGCTGCCAGGGCAGCGGCCCAGCGAATGGTGCCGGGGGAAAACAAATGTTCAAAATAAGTAAGGACGAAAAAACCGCCTATGAGCGTTACTGCAAACAAAGCCAGTTGTACGAGTTTTTCATTTTTGGTTGAAGTTGTGATCCTGGTGATCCTGTGCCTTCTCCTGTCTCTTTTGGCCCACACTAACCAGCCATAAATACAAAGGATCGCAAAGAAACCATGTACCAGGCCGTTTCCCGGGTAACCCTGTTCAAAACTTAAAAATAAATGGATGGCCGAATACAGCAATGCCATAGGGAATACATAAATATTCTCTTTACGACAAAACAATAAGCTTAATATACCCGCAAATGCAGCAATTATTTCCAGGATGGTTAAGCTTTTCACTTCATAATAAAATGGCCTTATGATCTGCTGTTTGATATTGATGCCCGTGGCCGGCCCCGAAATATCATTTTTTCTTATGGTGTAATTTGCAGGCGTACCCCTTGTAAAAAAAGGCTTATTATTATTTCCGTTCCCCGACAGGATATTCTTTTCGATCAACAAGCCATTTATTACAGATGCCGGGTTTGCTACAATGGCAGCTACGCTAAAATTCCTGATGGTATTGTTTTGAATTTTTATATTGCTTGCTGCCGATGCACCCAGTATCCCTATTCCATAGTAAGGAGGATATTGGGTACTGGCTATGAATTTATTGCTGTCAACAAAAAAGTTGCTGATGATATGGTTATCGCCTCCTGCACTTGTAAAGTTGATGGCAAAGCCTTTGTGACTTCCGTCGGCAACACCGATATGCTCACAAATGTTATTCTTTATGAGCACGTCACTGATCACGCTGCCATCTCTTGGCGTAAAATAAATGGGGATCGTTAAATTTCTCAATTGATTATTTGCAATGATCGCATTTTCGGTATCAAACTCCAGGGTTATTCCCGTTTCCACCCGTGGCTTTAAACTTGTTGGCCCTATTATATTGTCATGAATGTATACACTATAGGCATATTCTCCCTTTGTCTGGTAATTCAAATCGATAGAACCAATGATGGTGTTATTATAAATTTCGAGACCCGATTCGTTAAAAAGTTCGATCGCAAAATCCCAGGTCTTGCCGTCATAAGGTTCCTTAGTGATCGTATTGTTGTAAATTTTACAGCCTTTTAAAAAACCATCGTTGCAATACTTAATGGGCCAGCCATTGGTACCCTTTGCCCTCCCGGTTTGCGAGATGGTATTATTATATACCAGCATGCCCTGCTGGCCGCCAATGACAAGGCAGCCGCGGCCGTAGCCATCATATTTTGCGCAGTTGGTCAATATATTATTGTAAAAGGAATTCCCTGTTGCATAAATTGAAGGTGCCGAAGGATCATTATCATTTCTTCCGCCCCAAAAAACCCCCGATTCCTCAAAATCCGCAATGGTACAATCATGTATGCTTACATTTTTCCTTCCCCTTATTTCAATGGCCCATGACGTGGTTCTTTTATTACCATCCAGTTTTAGGTGGCTGATGTGCTGGTTGCCATCAGTTCCTTCGGGAGATGTGGCTATAATGATAGCAACAAATTGCTCGGTTAATGTAGATTGAATTATGGAATAAGTTCCCTCTCCTTCTATACTCACACCCACGGCAAGCATACACCTTACGGTTTCCACATAAAGTCCTGCAGTAACATGAATGATATCACCCGGAGTTTTGACGGAAGCAGTTGCTTTGTATAATGTTCTCCACGGATTACTGGTACTCCCGTTCCCGGTTCTGTCATCCCCTTTTGTACTGATATAATAAGTGCTGGCAAAACCCCATTGAAAAACCAGAATGAGCAACAACGTAGAAAAAAATTTCATGAACAGTTATTTTGAACGGGAAATTATGCAAAATCATCAATGCTTCCTGATCATTCCAATTTATCCAGGTCATTATAAACTTTAGTGCCAAGATATTGCTGAAAGATAGCCCTGTTCTTTGGATCACCCAGCGCAGCTAAATGATGGCGGTGATGCATATCTGTACCAACAAGGTCTGCCAGGTCTTTTTCCAGGATAAATTTAGCTGCCTTTTTTACCCCACTGCCATAAAACCCCGTAAGCGATAAAAGATTTACCTGCAGGCGAAACCCCATTTCTTTTAACCTGTAGTACTTTTCAAAGTTGCGGTGATAAAAAAAATAGCGCTCCGGGTGGGCCAGCACTGGCCGGTATCCTTCCTCAATAATGCCCGCAACAATTTCCTCCAGGTTATCGGTAGGCGTTGAATAAGATATCTCGGTCAATAAAATATTTTTATGGAGGGTTAATAACGGGGACCTGTTATTCAACAATTCCATAAAATAATCATCCAGCATATATTCGGCAGCGGCTGAAAGTTCAACAGCTATGCCTGCTTCTTTACAGGCAGCCCTTGTTTTTTCCAGTGCCTCGTTTATTATTTCCGGCGTATTTCTATACATATCCCCGATAATATGCGGCGTTGCTATGGACCTGCGGATGCCCAGGTCATACAATCCCTTTATCAATTGTAAGGAGGTTGCTATATCAGGCGAACCATCATCTATACCCGGTAAAATATGTGAATGGATGTCAAGCGCAACGGGGAAGTTGCCTGGTAAGTTATCAGCTGATCTTTTTTTCTTAAAAAAATTGAACATGATTATAATTGCTGTATTAAGTCAACTCAACACGATGGAAAAAAAACTTCGAAGCAAAGCTATATTGTTTTGCCACCGAGTATCTCAATATTCTTTTTATCAAAAACAGCTGTTAACTGTAGTCCCATACTCTCTATTTTTACGCTTGCCTTGTTGCCCGAAATATCAAGAAGTATTCCCTGGTAGTTCATAAGTACGCCATGTTTTATCTTTACGGTTGAATTTATAGAGGAAGCTTCCACCACTTCTACAGAACCAAATTCGTTCAGGAATTTTTTAACCGTCTCTATTTCGCTTTCCTTTATCCTGGCGGGCTTGCCTAACCAGTGTACATAGTTAACGATCCCATTTATTGTTAACAGCTCCCATTTTTTAGAGTCCTCTACCTGCACAAACACATAAGATTTAAACAAGGGTTCCAATACAATTTTTTTACGGTCGCTCCATTGCTTCAGCACTTTATTCAATGGGCAATAATATTCAATACCCCTGGCTTCGAGCAATGCCGCAACCTTTTTTTCCCATCGCGGCTTTGTATACACCGCGTACCAATACCTGTTGTTTTCGCTCATACTTAAACCTTGTTGCTTTAGGTATAGTGCATCAGTAAATTAAAAATGTTGCATTTTCAATAATATTAATACCATTAACGCCCGACCCCGGGTACAACCGGTAAGCTTTCATTCCCGTTTTCATTTACGGCCTGTACAGCAAAAAAATAATTATCCTTGGAATAAGGTAAACGCATTTCTGTATCTGCCGTAAATATTTTTTTCTGCCAGAAGGCGCTTGTTGTTTCTCTCATTAAAATATAATAGCCTTTTACTTTCCCGGTTTGTGGTGCCTTCCAGTATAAGTAGGTAGAGTTGGTCAATCTTCTTACATCCATTTTTACGGAATCAGGCACAGCAGGTGCTTTGGCAAGATTAGCAAGGTTAGCGAGGTTCATTCCTGTACCCTTTCTGAGGTATTCATAATCAATATGCTCTTCCAGGTCACCATAACGAATATTATTTTCTACTCTTACATCCTGGTGCTGGCGGGTATAATTCTCGTTCATCTCTGTGATGCGCACTGCAGCAAAGCCACGTTGTACATATGGTGTGTGATCGCCCCCGCGTAAGAATCGATCGTTGCGGTAGATCATTACAATTTCTAAATTATCAATGTATCGTTCGCCTGTCTCTTTCACATAACGGGCAAGCTGCCTTGCCTTTCCATCGTTCTCCAGGCCAAGACTCCTTATGTTGACAGCAGCTTTTTCCGTTTCATAAGCCGGCAGGCCCTCACTAAATACCCGGATCTTTGTATTGTTGATGATATTTGTTTCATTACTGTTGTTACTGCCTATAATATCATTGTTCAATACAGCCTCAATATTCCAGTTCTCCTTTTTTGCTTTTTCACTCATGAATGCGGAACCGAGTAATCCCTGCTCTTCACCCGTTACTGCAACAAAAATGATGGTGGCCGGAAAATTATGTTTGCTCATTATCCTTGCACATTCCATAACAGCAACCGTGCCGCTTGCATCATCATTTGCACCGGGAGCGTCACCTAAGCGATCCGTAGGACTGCTACGCATATTATCCAGGTGCCCGCTGATAATAAAGATCCTTTTGTCATTTGGGTCTGTGCCTTTAAGTGTAGCCACAACATTTCCTAAAAGTAACACCACGTCAACCCTGCGTCCATCGGGTTGTAAAGTAGTGGTATCAATAAAGGCTGATAAGCGCCCCCCGGATTGTTTTGCAAATTCGTTGAACTTGGTAAGCATCCAATTCCTTGCTGCGCCAATGCCTCGTTTTGGATCGGTTTGCGTGCTCAACGTATTTCTTGTACCGAAAGAAACAAGTGTCGTTATATATGACTTTAAAGAATCAGGGGAAACTTCTTTTACCATCCTTTCTATTTCAGGGTCCTTTTGTATGGTGGTTTGAGAAAAGCCTGTATAGGAGTAAAGCATTACAGCGATGAAAAGTACCTTTTTCATGATCTTTGGGGTTGACATTAAAAATACGAAGAAAGTTGCGTTCGGGGCAGATAAAGTCTTCAAACTAAAGCATATGGCGTATAGAAGATACCCCGGGTTGATCAAATTAAAAAAGGTCTGTAATACACAGACCTTTTTAAGAAGAATATATTTATTGGGTTAATCTACCTTACGCCCACTCATAACCCGCTTATTAACCTGGTATTTATCCTGTGCTGTTTTCTGGATCATCAGTTTAGGACGTTCACCATTGAAACGCATATAATATACATCGCCATCATAAACGATCTTTCCTACCTGCGCAACACTGGGATTGTAAGTATTATAACTGCTCATCCATTGATCAGCAAAAAGACTATAGATGGCACCGGAAGCTGCTTTTTCCGGGACGCCGAACCTTATATTCTTATTATCGCCGCTCTCAAAGGATATCTCTAAGGTATTATTGAGTGCCTGCGTACACACACCCTGTGTCCCCGCTTTTAAAAGAACGAGATTAACATATTTGCCATTCTCGAAGACCACTTTGCCAGAGGTTACTTTGGCGTCTCTTGCCGATAGTTCTCTCTTAAGCTCTACGTCTTTGTCTACATAAAACTGGAGTTTTTCTACCGGGATGGCTCTTTCCTCTACTCTTTTACGGGTATCAACGGTGAAATAAGACCTTTGTAGTGTGCTGCAGGAAGAAAGGGCAAGCACAAAGATCACGGATAGGGTACTGATTAATTTCATGTGGGTTTGGTTTATAGTTTGTAAAAATAATGAACTTGGCGATGGGTAAAAGTTAATAGTATTTTAAAATCTCCTGCGCAACCTTCCAATACAGCTACGCATTAACAATATTATAAGACGAACAGACTTTACCGCTTTAAACAAAGATGACAGCAAGCCGTCTTATATACATTAATTTACTTTTTAAAAATTTACAATTATGAAAAAAATATTTACACTTATC
Source organism: Ferruginibacter sp. (assembly GCA_035318685.1). Classification (GTDB taxonomy): domain Bacteria; phylum Bacteroidota; class Bacteroidia; order Chitinophagales; family Chitinophagaceae; genus Ferruginibacter. Next base: position 557 of record DATHEH010000336.1, on the reverse strand, counting down.
CTGGTTGCAGCGGGACTATCCATTACTGCAGCATCAGCCCAAAACAGGAATGACCGTTATAATGACCAGGATCGCTACCAGGTAGATCAACCAAACGACAACTGGAAGAATAGTGAGCGGAATCAGTCAAGGAATTATGGAAACAATGATCGTAGGGAACGTAACGTTGATCACCGCCGCCAGGCAGAGTATGATCGCATGAACCGGGACTATGACAGAAGGATTGATGGATATAGAAACGACCGCCGTATGAATAGGTACGAAAGAGACAGGAGAATACAGGAAGCTGAGTATGAAAGGCAAGAAAAGCGAAAAGCATTCGGCAATGGTGTGGTAGTAGGCGGAATAGCAGCTATTGTGCTGGGCGTGTTGATCGGAGGTGGACGATAAAGAAATAGAACATATGTAATAAAAATAAAGAGGCTGTCTCACAAAGAGGCGGCCTTTTTTTATTTTTAGTTTTTTAGGTGGCTTTATTCACAATCCTGCTGTATAAAAAGTACTTGTCACAATTATCAATTCTGATTAATTTAATGGGATATAATTTATTTGTATGT
>DATHEH010000335.1:0-2393 GCA_035318685.1 Ferruginibacter sp. | reverse complement strand
TGTCCTTCTGCATGCAAACAAAGCGACAGCGACTGGAAAAAATTGATCCGCTTTTCAAGTGAACCGGTGAGGATGGCATTAATGCAGATAGCCGTATCGCAGGGCGTTACCGTAAGGTCATCCGCTGAAAAATCCATACGGCTGTACTCTACGTTGTCATACTCAGGGTATTTTTCTTTTGCGATCTGGAGGTTTTTTGCAGAGATGTCGGCAGCGATAACGTGTTTGAATTTGGGCGCCAGTACCGGTATCCATTTTCCCACGGCGCAACCGATGTCCATAACGGTCTTATCAGGAGAAGCCATTTCTTCAATGGCGGCGACAATGCTACCCGACCTGTCGTTCTGCAGTACATCAAATATTTCCGTTTCGTATTTGGGTGCAATGGTTTCCCAGTATTTTCTATCCATACTAAAATGTGGTTAGTTGGATGGTTAAGTTAGAAATTTATTTCCGGGGTTGTAGGTGGGGTGATAGATTTTTTTGCACAAGATATACATTGCAAAAAAATTTGTTGCTCAGCGATCAGCAACGGCGTAGAACTTATTTAAAGACTGCCTAGTTTAACATAGCCAATATGCAGTTCATCTTCTTTTAGAGAACCTGCTTTTTCAATTACTAAAGTAAATTGATCTTTTATTGAAGGGGATAAAATATCTGTTATCTCATAAACATCATCTACATCTACTCCGTATTTATCATCGATGTGAGATGTAGCGCCTTTGAAACCTGTATGTAAAAAAAATGCGGTTTTCTTTGCATTTCTTACCGCTTCGCTTTTATCTCCTGAAACGGTTAACAGTTTATAATGATACTCTTCCATGTCACCAGGTTTATAGCCACCCAGGTTCAGGAAGAATAATTTTTCTTCATTGCCGGGTAACGACTTTTCTTTGGGAATGATTTTTATAGCATAACCATCTACTGCAGTTACTTCTCTCCATGAATCAATGTGAATTTTACCGGCACCCGGCCAAAAGCTTTCCATTTGTGGTATAAGGTCCTTCAGCGAGGTACCAATTCCAAAAAAAGCATCATGCTGTTCTGTATTCCGGCCTTTGGGAGCGCATCCCAGGATAAGATAAAATAGCTTATTTTCCATTGGGCTATTTTTTAAACCTTTCACTAACCACCAACTCCTTATTCCCCGCAGTATAAGTATAAAATCCTTCCCCGCTCTTTACCCCAAGTTTACCCGCCATCACCATATTTGCCAACAAAGGGCAAGGGGCATACTTGGATGTTCGGTATCCATCCTGTAAAACCTTTAATATCGAATAACAAACATCCAGCCCTATAAAATCTGCCAGTTGCAAAGGTCCCATGGGGTGGGCCATGCCGAGCTTCATTACGGTATCAATTTCTTCCACACCGGCAACGCCTTCAAATAAACTATAAACAGCTTCATTGATCATGGGCATTAAGATGCGGTTGGCAATAAAGCCGGGGTAATCGTTAACTGCACATGGGATCTTACCCAATTGCTTACTTAGTTCAACAATCGTATCGGTAACTTCTTTTTTTGTTGCGTAACCATTGATGATCTCTACCAGTTTCATCACCGGCACAGGATTCATAAAATGCATACCGATCACCATGCCTGGCCTTTTCGTTACAGCCGCAATTTTGGTTATGGAAATAGAAGAAGTGTTGGTTGCCAATATGCAATGTGGCGGCGCATAAGTATCCATCTGTTCAAAAATGGATAATTTGAGTTCTATATTTTCTGTTGCGGCTTCCACAACCAGCTCGGCATCTTTAACGCCTTCACCTATAATGGAAGAAATAGAGATATTGGCGAGCGCTGCCTTTTTTTGTTCTTCTGTTGTTATGCCCCTGGCGATCTGCCGGTCAAAATTCTTGTTGATGGTTTCCATTGCCCTTTGCAGTTGGGAAGGATTAACATCCACCAGGTTCACTTTGAAACCCGATTGTGCAAAAACATGGGCAATGCCATTTCCCATGGTGCCTGCACCGATGACGCTGATGTTCTTTATCATAGATTCTTTTTATTACACGAATTAGAACGAATTACACGAATTGAACTTCTCTGCTTCAATCTCCTCCATAATCAGTTCCCCCTTTAGGGGGCGGAGGGGGTTACTTGAACGCATTTATTCCAGTCACATCCATCCCTGTTATCAGCAAATGGATATCATGTGTGCCCTCGTAAGTGATCACGCTTTCCAGGTTCATCATGTGGCGCATAACAGGGTATTCTCCTGTAATGCCCATGCCGCCCAGTAGTTGACGTGCATCCCTGCAGATATTTGTTGCCACTTCGCAGGCATTTCTTTTTGCCATGCTCACCTGTTGGGGCGTCACTTTTCCCTCATTCATTAAAACACCCAGGCGCCAGTTCAGCAATTGTGCCTTGGTTATTTCGGTGACCA
>DATHEH010000334.1:0-5480 GCA_035318685.1 Ferruginibacter sp. | reverse complement strand
CATCTTTATTTTTTTAGGTTAAAAAAGAGTTCTTAACCCTATATCCAACAACTGCGCCAATTGTTAATACCGGTGCTGTCCCGATATCTGGTCTTTCAACTCTTCTCCTCCCATATCATTCCCAAATGCACGATCGTTTCTGCAGCCTTGGCCATATCTTTTATGCTTATCCATTCCAGTTTGCTGTGTATGTTTTGCATACCTGTAAATATATTGGGGCAGGGCATACCAATATAACTGAACCGGCTTCCATCCGTTCCGCCACGTATGCTTTCTTTCTTTACCGTTAAGCCAGCCCTTTGTATGGCTTCTTCTGCATAAGCCGCTACTTGTGGGTGCTTGTCCAGCACTTCCTTCATGTTGCGGTATTGCTCAATGGTTTTATACTCCATCGTGGCGCCGGGAAATTTTTCAACGGTCTCTTCTGAAATTTTCTTTAGCCTTTCGTGGTGACGCTGCAAGCCATCAGTTGTAAAATCCCTTACGATGAATTGTATGGTTGCTTTTTCTGCAATGCCATTCACGGCAGTTGGGTGAACAAAGCCTTCTCGTTTTTCTGTAGTCTCGGGGCTCCATTCTTTTTTTGGTAAAGCATCCAGTATGGCGCCGGCTACTTTTAATGCATTCACCAGTTTGCCTTTGGCGTAACCCGGATGCGTGATAACGCCATTGACTGTTATTGCAGCACCATCGGCACTAAAGGTCTCGTCTTCCAGGCTACCCGCTTCGCCGCCATCCATGGTATAACCGAATTGGGCGCCCAGTTTCTGCATATCCACTTTTGCCGTACCCTGTCCCACTTCTTCATCGGGTGTAAATAAAATTTTTATATCGCCGTGTTTAACTGCAGGATATTGTATAAAATATAATGCTGCCTCCATGATGGCAGCCACGCCGCTTTTATCATCTGCACCCAGTAAGGTTGTTCCGCTGGAGGTGATCACACCGCTGTTCAAATGATTTTTTAAATAAGGTGAGTCAGCCATACGTAATACCTGTGTATTATCATCGGGCAAAACAATATCCTTACCATCATAATAACGGTGAAGTATGGGCTTAACATTGGTGCCGCTGCAATCAGGTGCCGTATCAACGTGTGCACAAAAACAAATGGCAGGTATATTCTTTTTATCGCTGTTGGAAGCAATGGTTGCATACACATATCCATATTCATCCGTTGTGGCATTCGTAATACCCATGCCCAGCAATTCCTGCCATAACATTTTACTCAGGTCTTTTTGCTTTTCCGATGTAGGGTGCGACGTACCTGTTGGATCACTCTGTGTATCTACTTTCACATAACGCATAAAACGCTCTGCAATGCTATCGGGGCTTATTTGTATCATGGATTCCTTTTCATACAAATCTAAGCTAAGAGAGCAAAAGAGAAAAGGAGAAAAAGAGGCGGGCATTTGCATTTTAAAAACAAAGTCTCTATTTTTCGCAACCTAAAACAATCAAACATGAAAAAGATCATCATTGGTTCCCTGGTTGGAGCCATATTACTTTTTGCCTGGCAATCACTGTCATGGACGGTATTGGGTGTTCACAACAGGGCCTTTAAACACACGCCTGCCCAGGAGGCCATACTGAGTGCACTCAGTACTAACCTCACTGAAGAAGGCCAGTACCTGGTACCCCGTTTACCGGAAAGTGCAAGTCATAAAGAAGTGGAAGAGAGCATGAAGAAGAATGAAGGCAAGCCCTGGGCAATTGTAACTTACCATAAGGAACATAAAACTGATATGGTAATGCCCATTATCATTGGATTTCTGGTTTGTTTTGTTTGTGTATGGCTCTGCTGCCGGGTTATTGCAAGAATAGTCAACAGGAGCTTTTTCGAGGTTTTTCTTACAACCCTCAGCTTTGGTGTTGTATGCTTTTTATTTGTATGGTATATGGGCCATAACTGGATGCATACTCCATGGGATGTACTGAAGGGAGAACTTATTGATGACGTTGTGGGATGGGGATTGACAGGCGTTTGGCTGGGATGGTGGTATGGGAGGAAGTAGTTGAAAGTTTTAAGTTGTAAGTAATAAGTGAATTCAATACTTATTACTTACAACTTATTACCAATTACTTAAAGTATCTCTACCAGCTCAATGTCAAATACCAGTTCCTGCCCTGCTAAAAAATGATTGGCATCAAGTACGATCACTTCATCCTTTACCTCTACTACAACAACAGGAAAAGGCTGACCCTGCTGGTTACTTAATGTTAATGGCATGCCTGGTTCCAGCTGCATCTCCGGAGGTACATTGGCTTTGGGAAATTCGATAATGGCGTCTTCACTCCTTGGGCCATAAGCATCTTCGGGTGCAATGTTGATGGTTTTCTTTTCACCAGGGTTCATTCCCGGCATGGCATCGTCAAATCCTTTGATCATTTGCCCGGCGCCAACTGTAAATTCCAGTGGTTCCCTTCCCACGGAAGAATCAAATTGTTCCCCGTTAATTAATTTACCTGTGTAATGTACTTTTACTACATCACCTTCTTTCACCTGTTTCATAAAAAAAATTTTAGGTTTTTGTTAGCTGATGATTTTTTCACCTGCGTTTTTCGTTTCACCCGCCTATGCGTGCTACACTCACCTTCCTGTTCCATCAGCTATAAAAGTGAAGAATAAAAGACAGGTTTCGTTAAAACGGCTGCAAATTACCACATAAATAATTTCAAATGAAAAGTTTTTGTGACATTTGAAACATGAAAAAAATACCGGCCTTTTTGATCATTATTTTCTTTAATTGCTGCACTGTAATTGCTCAAACAACAATTAAGCCAATAAACAATGCCCCGGCCATTACCGGTGCAGACCGCATGGAAGTGTACCTTCCCCTGCTGAAAGGCAAGGCTGTGGCGGTTTTTGCTAACCAAACAAGTATGGTAAAAAATGCTCACCTGGTAGATACATTGATAAAAAAAGGTATTAACGTGGTCAAAATATTTGGCCCCGAACATGGGTTCAGGGGAGACGCGGACGCCGGTGAACACGTGTCTGATGCACGGGACAAAAAAACAGGATTACCACTCATAAGCCTTTATGGCGGTCATAAAAAACCAACTCCCGAAGACCTGGAAGGAGTAGATGTGCTGGTTTTTGATATACAGGATGTTGGCGTCAGGTTCTATACGTACATTTCTTCTTTAGAATATTTTCTTGAAGCCGCACTGGAAAACCACAAGCCTTTGATGATACTTGACCGGCCCAACCCCAATGGGTTTTATGTTGATGGTCCCGTTCTGGATATGCAATTCAGAAGTTTTGTGGGCATGCAACCCATACCTATCGTTTACGGAATGACCATCGGTGAATATGCACTGATGCTGGCGGGAGAAAATATGTTATCGCCAAAAGCCAATGCGATCAATGCCTATAATATAACTACTGAACCAACACGGGATACCCCTTTTCATGTAACCGTGATCAAGTGCAGGAACTATGATCATACCAGCACCTATATCTTACCCGTGATGCCTTCGCCGAATTTAAAAGAGATGCAAAGTATTTACCTTTATCCTTCTACCTGCTTTTTTGAAGGAACGGTATTGAGTGAGGGAAGAGGAACGGATAAGCCATTTCAAATATTCGGACACCCAACCTTGCCAAAGAACCTTTATTCTTTTACACCAAAACCAAATGCCGGGGCAAAGAAAAGCAAATGCTTTTATCAAATATGTTATGGCTGGAACCTGCACGCAGGCAATGAAGAGATATTGGCTGAACTGGATGGAAAGATCCAGTTAAAATATCTATTGGAGGCATATAAATTATTCCCGGGCAAGGACAGTTTCTTTTTAAAGAATAATTTTTTTAATAAACTTTCAGGAAATGACATGCTGATGCAACAGGTAAAAGACGGTAACACAGAAGAAGAAATAAGAAAAAGCTGGGCACCCGCGCTGGACAATTTTAAAGCGATAAGAAAGAAGTATTTGCTCTATAAAGACTTTGAATAGCTTTTGTGCTTATATGTTTGGTTTTAGAGCGTGTCAGCCTGGGCTTGTCGAAGACTACTGCATGACATTCATACCGGCATCGGCAAACTCAGCCTACAGGCTACTATTGAATGATCATAATAATTGCAATTGTGCGGCAGTTTTAATTAAGGCTGCCGTATTTTTTACGCCAAACTTTGCCAAAAGATTCTTACGGTGACTGTCAACGGTAAAGGGACTCAAAAATATCTTCTCGGCGATCTGGGGGTTGGTATAACCTTCAGCTATAAGTCCCAGTATCTCTTTTTCACGCGGTGATAGCTCAGGTAAATGTGATGCCGAGGATCGTTGGTATTCTTTCAATGCTTCACCCGTTTCACCGCTGAAAAAAATGCCGCCGCTGCTTACGGTATGAATGGCCTTAAGTAATTCTTCTTTGGATGAGTTCTTTAAGATATATCCTGATGCGCCATTTTCCATCATCTTTTTTATGTACAGCCCCTGGTTGAAAGTACTCAGGCCCAAAATATAAACCCCCGGGTATTTTTCATTTAATATGGCGCATAACTCCACGCCGTCCATGCCCGGCATGCTGATATCCATTAATACTACATTGGCAGTATTATTTACAAAAAAGCCCAGGCATGATTCGGCATTCATAGCATGCCCGGCCCATTCCATATCTTTTTCATTTTGTAATAAAGAATGAATGCCTTCTATCACAACCGGGTGGTCATCTACTATAAATACACGGATCATATTTTGAATTCTATGTTTATTAAAGTTCCCTTGCCGGGTTCTGCATGGATATCCAGCCGGCCTTTTAAATAATCAACCCGCGAGCGTATATTCAGCAGGCCTGCCCCTTTATTTTCAGCCGAAGCAGTTGTGTCGAAACCTTTGCCATTATCTTCTACCACAATGCTTAACCTGCTTCCTTCTCTTATCAGTTGTACAAAACTTTCCGTTGCAGCCGCGTGCTTGATGGTATTGTTGAGTAATTCCTGGATGATGCGGTAGATGATTATCTCAACTGACTTATCCAGCCGTCCTTCCATCCCCAGCGACTGGTATTTTACCGTAAGCAGTTTTGCCGCGTTGATGCTATTACAATATTCTTTCAGTGCTTCATCAAGTCCAAATTTTGTAAGCATCTCGGGCATCATATTGTGCGCTACCCTGCGCAATTCTTTGATGGATGTATCGATCATGTCGAGTGACCGCTCAAATACGGCCATATTATCTGCTGTTATAATTAAATTGTCTTTCATATTGCTTAATGAAAATTTTACACCGGATAATAAACCACCCAGGCCATCATGCAGGTCTTTGGCCAGCCTGCTCCTTTCTTCTTCCTGGCCTTTAAGCATTGCATCAACTGCTATGAGTTGCTTGTCTTTTTCCAATTCCAATATGCGTTGTTGCTGCAGTTCTTCCTTTTGCTTTGCCAGGAGCTGCCGGTGCCGCAGGTTACGGTAACCCAAAAAACCAACCAGCAACAAAGCAGCAACAAAGGCGGCCAGGAAATAGTTCAATGTTGA
>DATHEH010000333.1:0-2648 GCA_035318685.1 Ferruginibacter sp. | reverse complement strand
TACAAATAAATTATATCCCATTAAATTAATCAGAATTGATAATTGTGACAAGTACTTTTTATACAGCAGGATTGTGAATAAAGCCACCTAAAAAACTAAAAATAAAAAAAGGCCGCCTCTTTGTGAGACAGCCTCTTTTTTTATTTGCGGAATTTTTTTACTACCAGGTTAAATGCCAATGTAACGCCCAGGCTTGCGAGTGCGCCTATCGCACCATTTACGGCTGCATTAACAACCACCTGGCCGTCGATCGACAACAGTATGGCCAGCAAAGTGCCACCGGCTGTTCCTGTTTTTGTATTATTAAACATGATATTTTCATTTTATGATTGATTGATGCACAAGATTACTGCAGGGATAACGAATGAAAAAACCTCCCGTAGGATATGAATCAAAATGATCAGAAATGATAGCTTTTGAATAAGGTCCGGTCGTTTGATCCCGCGAACCTTGTTCGGTATGTGTTCGGTATGCGTTCGGGAAATGCAGCCAATTACCGTTTGATCCCCGAACAAAGACCGAAGCCATACCGAACAAACCTGGATAAGGTCCTTGTATAAGTTGTCATTTGTTATCAATATTGATCAGATATTTCAAAAACAACAGGAGGTCTTTTTTTTTACCCGGTCAGCAATTAGGTTTGTATTGCATCCGGCAAAAGCCGCGTTGCTTAAACCAATTTTTAAAAACAAAAAAAGAATACAATGGCAAAATATGAAAAAGGGATACTTGGTCCATTCAATGGAAAAGTAGGTCCCGTTGTCGGCTCTTCCTGGAAGGGCATCGACATCATGAAAAGCAAAAGCAAACGTTCCAACAAAACGCCCTCGCAGGCGCAGTTGGTACAGCAATCAAAATTTTCCCTGGTTGCGGGTTTTATCAATGGCATCTCATCCCTGCTGAAGAACAGCTTCAAAGCAGTAAGTGGCCCGATGAGCGAGATGAACAGTGCGCTGAGATACCATCTCGAACACGCGATCACCGGTACTTACCCCGCTTTCACGCTTGACTATGTGCAGGTGTTGGTGAGTAAAGGCCAGTTGCTCAACGCAACGAACACCACTGCAGCGGCTGCCGCAGGAGGCAATGTGCAGTTCAACTGGACAGACAATTCCGGCATCGCCATGGCAGACGCCACCGATAAAAGCATATTGGTTACATATTGCCCCGCTTTAAAAAGGTTCGCCTTCAACAGCGCAGGACCGGGACGCAGTGCCGGTACAGCTAACCTGGACGCATCGGTTTTCAACGGACAAACCGTGCATACCTGGATCGGCTTCATCTCAGCCGATGGTAAGGAAGCTGCTACCAGCATCTATACCGGGCAGGTGGTTATCGTGTAAACGATAGCAACACACCCAACAGAAAGCCCGGCCAAAGCCGGGCTTTCGTTTTCTTTACAGGTGACCGCTTTCAAAAAGCTGTCACCTGTAAAAACAATTGAACTGATTGTTCGAATGCGAAAACCAGGGCAGAGAAAATTTTTCTTTTCTAAAAATTAAATGAGGCTGAATATCGATTTGGATGTTTAAGCCTAAGAGTAGAATTACCAATGTACAAGTCACAGTAGTACTTAAGCTTAATCAGGGAACCATCCCGCAATCGGGCCGTCATCCCTGCCCGTCCGGTCAGGCGGGGATTGCGGGGGCCCTTTTTTGTGCGCAAGCTCCCTCTCGCTTGCCTATTTTGCCCGCCCGGATGAACATCCGTTCGGACGGGGGCAAGCAAAAAAGTGACAACCAACGGGTAACTGCGAATCAATAAAAGAGGTTCGTGACTCACGAACCAAGGCGGAGGGATTATGAAAGCATCTGTATCGGGTAATCCTACACCTAAAAAGAAAGTAGCTAAAAAGAAAAGCTAATTACACAATAACATTCGGTGAATGACAGTCCTTCCAGTATTCAAAAATGTTTCTCATAACCCGCCTTATTTCTGCATAAGCGGCTGGTTTTGTAAAGAAGCCTTGAACTGACTTGGAATAGGCATCAATAACACTCCTTTGGTCAACTGTCGTAGTAAAAAATAAATAAGGGATACATTTTAATCTTAGTTGTTCATTATTATGAACTTTGTCTCTCAATTGAAATCCATCAAGTTTAGGCAGGTTAATATCGGAAAGTATTAAAAATGGCTGGTCATGAGAAGATATTAAGTACCCATATGCACTTAGGCCGTCAACAAAGTACATAACCTCATTGGGATAATTCAGGTCTGTAAATACTTCTTTTAAAACCTCCAAATCATCCTCATCGTCTTCAATAACGATAACAGGGCCGCTTTTATTCATGAGCCTAAATTTAGATTTACAATTTACTTACCTTTTTATATTATGGTTGATATTTAAATATATTTTATAAAATAGTATATGACCCGTGGCCTAACACCCGTGTAGTTACCTCTTGATACAAAAGAAACAAAAGATCAAGGCAGGATCCCTGCCCGAATGAATTCGTTGAGGCGGGGATGACAGCCCGATCCTGCCGTACAGCTATGTTCAACTTTTATACTACTGTAGCTTCAGCATCATATCTCTACTGTTAATCTAAATGCAGTAAACTAAATATCCACTATCTAATGCTCAATGCCGTAGGGTGTCATAATCTAAGAGTAGAATTACAAATGTCGAAGTCACAGTAGTACAACCG
>DATHEH010000332.1:0-3590 GCA_035318685.1 Ferruginibacter sp. | reverse complement strand
CATGCGCCGCTTTGTTCTTATCAATTATTTTCCGGATCAACATAATTGAAGCGCCGATCACTAACTCGGCCACGCTTCTTGTATTACTATAAGGCGCATTAAAAACAACCACGCCGTTTGCAGTCGCAGTTGCCAGGTCAACCTGGTTAACACCTATACAAAAACATCCAATGGCCTGTAACTTCGGTGCAGCGTCAAGTATTTTTTTTGTGACCAGTGTTTTACTGCGTATGCCCAGCAGGTGAACATCCCTGATAGCAGCTATAAGTTCCTCTTCACTTAATGCAGCATTTATCTTTTTAACATTGGTATATCCCGCTGCGTTAAAATGCTTTACCGCCACATCACTGATATTTTCTAAAAAAAGAATATTAATTTTCTCCTTTGGATAACTGGTTATTTTATTTTCAGGCATGATTATTACAGTGTATTTTGCACAAATATATTCTTTAAGGATTTAATATTTTTATGAAGCCAGCTGTAAAAGCAAAATGCAACATACCCCCGTCAGTAGCAGGATACAAATTCGCGGCATTGCTTTATGCCATTTGCTTTTTGCTCTTATGCTTTTCTTCTTCCTGCAGCAGTGAGGAGGGCTTAAAAGACAAAGATACCCCCAGAGACAGCAGTTTACTGGTTCTGCCAGAACCACGGCCTGTTCCGTTCGCTGAATTTGCAAGATTAAGATCGGCTGCTGAACATTGGTATGATTCTGTTCTAAGCCCCCGGAACTTTAACGGCGCCATGCTGGTTGCAAAGAACGGCAATATCGTTTTTGAGAAATATAATGGTACAGGTCATTTACCGGGAACAGATACCATTACAGAAAATACAGCACTTCATATTGCTTCCGTGACAAAAACCTTTACTGCCATGGCCATTTTGAAAATGGTGCAGGAAGGAAAACTTGGACTGGATGATGAAATGAGCAAATATTTCCCCGCATTTGATTACCCCGGTGTAACCATCCGTAACCTGCTCAACCACCGCAGTGGCCTCCCGAATTATCTTTATTTTATGGAAGATCTTGGATGGGACAAATCCACTTACATAAAGAACCAGGATGTACTCGATCATTTGATCAGCAGGAAAGATGAGTTGAAAAATATCAGCAGGCCCGGTACGCATTTCAACTATTGCAATACCAATTACGTGTTGCTTGCCCTGCTCATTGAAAAGATCGCTGCAACCAGTTACCCCGAATACATCAGGCAAACTTTCTTAATACCGCTGCAGATGAAAAGCAGTTTTGTATTCACCCTTGCAGATAGTGCACGGGCAAACCAAAGCTATGACTGGAGAGGGACCCTGATCCCCATGAACTTTTTAGACCTTGTGTATGGTGATAAGAATATGTACACTACAGTGAGGGACCTGCTTATCTGGGACAGGTTCTTATCCAGTGAGATGCTTTTTAAAAAAGAAATACTTGACCAGGCCTATACTCCCTACAGCAACGAAAAGCCCGGCATCAGGAATTATGGACTTGGCTGGCGAATGTATGTGTATCCAACAGGTAAAAAGATCATTTACCATAATGGCTGGTGGCACGGAAGCAATGCTTCATTTATGAGGGTGCCCGATGACTCTGCTGTAATTATTGTTATAGGCAATAAATTCAACCGCTCGGTTTATCATGTAAAAGAACTGGCTTCTTCCTTTGGTGATTATTATGATCCCGATGAGGATGAAGAAGGGAGTTCTTTTAAAAACAGTATACCCTTAGTATCCGTAAAAACCAAAAAGCCTTCAAAGAAGAAGGCCCGGTAGGATCAAAAACGTGGCATACTCCTATTTTCAATTTAAAATTTTACTTTATGCGATTGCAGGATTTGCGGGTTTTACCCAAATTGTGCAATAATTCTGTATATTAAATGCATTTTTTTGCATTTAATATTAGTATTTTGAGAAGTAATTAAGAAAACTAATGCTAAAAAGAGAAAGACAGGCGTACATTGTACACCAGGTTAACCTGCACAATAAGGTCCTGTCTACCTCCCTGAGTTCAGAAATAGACGTCTCCGAAGATACCATCCGCCGCGACCTGCACGAACTTTCTGAAAAAGGTAAATTAATTAAAGTACACGGCGGCGCCCTCTCGCATTCTTTCAATGAAATAGTTTACCCGTCTAAAAAGGTATATGCCCAAAACAACAAAAGGGTGATAGCCAATAAAGCCGTTTCGCTTATTAAAGATGGCATGTTTGTATTAACAGGCGGCGGAACAACTATCATTGAACTGGCGAGATCATTACCGGATTCCTTATCAGCAACTTTTATTTCGGGCAGTATTCCTGCGATAGTGGAATACATGCATTACCCTAATATTGATGTTGTTGTAATTGGAGATAAACTATCAAAGAGTTCAAAAATAACATTGGGCGCAGATGCACTGGCCAGGATAAAAACACTTAAACCTGATCTTTGTTTTTTGGGCATCAATGCAATTGATATACAGCATGGCATTACAGACAACGATTGGGATGTGGTACAATTGAAACAATCAATGATCGCATCTGCGCAAAAAGTGATCTGTCTTACTATTTCTGAAAAAATAAATACCATTCAACCAATTCAGGTGTGTGATCTGCCAAAAATAGATATATTGATAACTGAATTGCCGAATGATCATCCTATGCTGCAACCTTATGTTGCCGCAGGAATAACAGTCATGTAATAAACTAACGATACGCTTAATTTGTATAACTTTTTTAAACCACCAAAATTTGACTATATGAGAAAATTTGCAAACAGGATCTTTGCGTTGCTGTTTTTCCTTGTCCCGTTATGTTCCAGTGCACAAATTACGGGTATTGTTATCGGCGACGATGACAATGCTCCGCTAAGGGATGTTACTGTTACCGTAAAGGGAACAAAAACAGCAACTAAAACCAACCAGGTCGGTTATTACAGCATACAGGCTGTAAAGGGCCAGGTACTGGTGTTCACATTCGTGGATTATACACGCCAGGAAATAACCGTGGCCGACGATCCTAAAATAAATATAAGAATGGTACAGGCTCAAAAACAATTGGGCGAAGTAGTGGTAACAGCTTATGGTGTTAAAAAAAGCAAAAGGGAATTGGGCTACACCGCACAGGAAGTAAAAGGTGAAGACATAGCACAGGCGCAACGGGATAACTGGATAAATGCTTTGGCCGGCCGTGTTGCAGGTGCAAATATTACACCTACCTCAGGTACGCCGGGGGCTTCTACAAGCATCGTATTGCGTGGCGCAGTTTCGATTGGAAACAGTAACAGCCCGCTTTTTGTTGTAGATGGTGTACCCTACGATAACCAATCGATGAACCAGGAGAACCTGGCAAGCGGAAGCCTTGCAGTAAATGCATTTGCCAACCGCAATTCTGATTATGGTAACCGGGCAATGGACCTCAACTCTGAAGACATTGAAAGCGTTACTATATTAAAAGGCCCTGAAGCCACTGCGCTTTATGGATCAGATGGTGCTTCAGGTGCTATCGTTATCACCACCAGGAAAGGCAGGTCAGGAAAGGCAACCCTTAGGTATGGTAATTCTTTTCGCTGGGAAAAAATTTATCGCTTCCCCGAGATACAAACAACTTATGGAA
>DATHEH010000331.1:0-19061 GCA_035318685.1 Ferruginibacter sp. | reverse complement strand
TATCAATGAGTGGCAGCCACTGGTGGCAGGTAAAAGTTATAAAGAACGTACCAAATGTAAGTGGTATAGTTTGTTTAACGGGCATTAAATAAAGTTAGTTTTTAATAGCGCAACGTCCCCGGCTTTCGCTCAAGCCGGGTGAGAGACGTTGCTGGGAAAAAGATTACCCGGTTGAAATATGCGTTAATATTGGTTTTGCTGAGGGGTGATCATCCCTCCCTTCCTTTTACAATAAGGAACCAGTTGTTTTCCAGCGGTAAATACCCATATTCATAACAATAAAAATATGACGTCCCGTTCTTTGTATTATATAAATGGGTATGGTATTTAAATTGAAAGCCCTTTTCAATTAATTTCTCCCTGGTTGCTTTTGCTGTCGATCTGCTTTCAGGCAACAGGCTTTCCAATACCCTGCGGTTCTTAACCAGGGCATTATTTACATTTCTTATATGATTATTACAAACGCTTTTAAGCTCGTTATTATAAGCAGCGCGGCAGTAATCATCACAAAACTTTTTGTCGCTCCGGCCTTTAAGCTCTTTATCACAAAGCAGGCAGGTCTTCTTTTCTTTTTGTTTTAGCATAGTACGAATTGTGTAAGGTTCATAATTGATTTCCTGCTTCGGGTAGTGGGTCAATTTGGGTCACATAAAATCTTACCGGTTCCAACAAGAATAGCGGCAAGACTCAAGCTGCAAGGGATAAGCATGCTAACTAAGAGTTGCGCCCTTGTGGCTTCTCCCCTTGCAACTCAACCTGACAAGTTTTAAAACTGATCCACTACGTGTTTTTCTTTCGTATCCGTATACAAGCGCTTATACAGGTAAGTAAAGGGATAAATTCCGGCTGTGGTTTTTTCATATCCCATTTTTGTGTTGTCAAGCCGAAAGGCAGCCTCAGGCTGATTGAAATAAATTAATAACCGTTCCGCTAAGCCGGGACACAAATTCAAAAAAATGTACGCACTAAAAAACAAAGTTCAACTCATCGGTAACCTGGGTAATGCCCCCGAAGTTAAAAACACACAGAGCGGGAAAAAGCTGGCCCGTTTCAGCATCGCTACTAACGAGGTGTACCGCAACACCAAAGGCGAAAAGATCAAAGAAACAACATGGCACAGCCTTGTAGCCTGGGGCAAGATCGCCGACATCGTTGAAAAGTATTTGAACAAAGGAAGCGAGGTTGCCATAGAAGGCAAACTCATCAGTCGCAGTTATACAGATAAGGATGGCATCAAGAAATACATTACCGAGGTGGAGGTAAATGAATTGCTGATGCTGGGTAGTAAGGCCACTGCATAATTTTCCTTTTTTAAGATAGAATGGCTTTCGCAACGTACCCTATGTGAGAGCCTTCTATCTTTTTTTACTTAACAAAAGCAATGTTATAAAAATTCCTTTTACCCCGCAAAGGGAAAAAACAGCCCTGGCCAGGGGAAAATCACATGGTGACCGACCGGTTGGTTAATGATTAAACCAGCCGGTTTCTTTTTATGATCTTATCTTTATTGTGATGGAATCTATTGAACGCAACGAGATCTTTGACCTGGCCTTTCGGTTTGTTACCGAGACCAGCGAAAATGTTTTTCTTACCGGTAAGGCGGGTACAGGCAAAACTACTTTTCTAAAATACCTTAAAGAAAATTGCACAAAGAACATCGTGGTGGCAGCGCCCACGGGTGTTGCTGCGATCAATGCCGGCGGTGTAACATTGCACAGTTTATTCCAGTTGCCGTTGCATCCCTTTTTACCATCAGCGGGCAGTAAAAAAGAATTGCTTTCCAAAATACGTTATGGCAAACAAAGGCAACAGCTTTTACGGAAAATGGAATTGCTGGTAATTGATGAAATAAGTATGGTGCGTTGCGATGTTATGGATGCCATAGATACGATCTTAAAAAGTATAAGGCAGAACCATCATTTACCCTTTGGCGGGGTACAATTACTGTTTATTGGCGACCTGTACCAGTTATCGCCTGTGGCACAAAACCAGGAATGGAATATTTTAAAGGAATACTATGATTCTCCTTTCTTTTTCGACAGTATGGCAATTAAGGAACAAATGCCTTTACTGGTAGAACTTAATAAGATCTACCGCCAAAAAGAAGCCTCTTTTGTTTCGCTTTTAAATAAGGTTCGTAACAATGATATGTGCGAAGATGATTTTAATGATCTGCATCGCCGTTATATTCCCGGTTTCACGGCACCCCCAACCGAAAATTACATTACACTCACATCGCACAATAACCAGGCAGACCTGATCAATCAGCATCAGTTACAGAAATTAAACAGCAGTTCTTTTGATTATCCGGCTATTATAGAGGGGGAATTTCCCGAAAATCTTTACCCTGCCGAAGGAAAACTTATTTTAAAAGAAGGCGCCCAGGTAATGTTCTTAAAAAATGATCTCATTCAAAAAAGGTATTTCAATGGAAAAATTGCCGTAGTTAAATACCTGGAAAGAGACAAGGTAACAGTTGAATGTGATGGAGGTCTTATTGAAGTGCCCGTGGAGACATGGGAAAACTCCCGGTATACATTAAACCGCTCAGACGGTAAGTTAGAACAGGAAACGCTTGGAAGTTTTAGGCAATACCCGCTGCGCCTGGCATGGGCCATAACAATTCATAAAAGCCAGGGGCTTACATTTGAAAAAGTAATGATAGATGCCGGGGCTGCATTTAGTAGCGGGCAGGTGTACGTAGCGCTGAGCAGGTGTACCAGTCTGGATGGGATCGTATTGCTCTCAAGGATACCTTCATCTGCCATTTACAGCAATAACAATGTAATAAAGGGTCAGCAGTTACTAACGCACAAAGGCTCGCTGGCAGAACGTTTTGCAGGAGCCCGCCAGGCTTTCACGCAACAGCTATTAGAGGAAATTTTTTCTTACAATGATACCGGAGCTTCTTATGATTTGTTAGAATTTCATATTAAACAGCATAAAGAAAAATTAAATCAAGAAGCGATTGAATGGATCAATACGCTTAAAGATGATTTTGCTTCAGAAAAAAAAATTGGCCTGACGTTCATTGGGAGCACTTCAGCGTTAATGAAAAATGAGCCGGTAATTGAAAATAATCCTTTACTACAAAAAAGGGTCACTGATGCAGGCAATTATTTTTTCCAAAAATTTTTAAATTTTCTCAATTCAATTCAAAATCATCCTTTAGTAACCGAACACAAAGAAACCGCAACAGTAATAAATGAATATTTACAGCAATCGTTTCTGAATATTTATACGACTGTTTATTATTTGGAATATTGCAAACAACCCTTCTCCCTTACTTCTTTTTTACAACATAAATTAAAGTTTTCGTTGCCCCGGGTTAGCATAACCTGTTATGCAAGCGGTAAAAAAGAAATTGCTGCAGATATTTCCAATACAGAATTATATGACACGCTAAAACGCTGGCGGGACATGGTATGTGCTGAAAGTGGCCAGCCCATTTATATGGTGGCTAACCAGGCATCGTTAAAAGAGATTTGTGTTTATCTCCCATTAACCAAAAAAGACCTGATGCTTATAAGCGGGTTTGGGAAAGCAAAGGCAGAAAAGTATGGGGATGAGATACTGGAGGCTGTAGAAAGTTATTGCGAGAGGTATGGCATTGTAACCAATATCTCGGCCAAAGTTACCAGCCCTAAAAAAGAAAGAAGTCCAAAAAGAATTGAAGGGAAGACCGACACTAAAACTATCAGTTTTGGCCTGTATAAAGAAGGAAAAGACATTCCTGCCATTGCCAAAGAAAGAAATCTATCCGTAACCACCATTGAAGGACACCTTGCATATTTTGTTGGCACAGGCGATATCAACATTAATGGATTGGTAAGTAAAGAAAAGCAGGTCCTGGTAAAGCACGCTGTTTCTAAACATGGGTCACTTAGCCTCAAAATATTAATAGAAAATCTACCAAAAGATATCAGTTATGGCGATGTAAGAATGGTGGTTGCTTCTATTAAAATGTCTGAGGCCTCTTTCACCTAAATTTTACTCAGAAAAATATTGCAGGGGTTTAACTCATAAAACTCCCTGGAGTTACCGGCGTAATTTTATTATTGGCGGCAGGTTTAAGGGTTCTGGTCATTATACTGAAGTTACACCGCAGAAAGTAGGGAAAAATATGCTTAAAAAAGAGACAAGAAATTTTTCTGCCGTCGTAGGTAAACTGTTACAACGCCGGCAGAAAGAAATTTTGCATACTGATGAAACAATTAACAATAAAAGCAAAAGAGGTTAAGGAATCAATTGCATTGGGCTTATCAGAAATATTTTTTAAAGACGGATTTAAATATAAAAAGACGATAAATCAGTTTGAAAAAAATAGAGGGCGACTATACGGCAATTTTCAATCATCATGAGGCTGGCACACTACGAACCGGCTGCCAACTACGACTGCTGCTACGATCCCCTTGCCTGCATAGCATCTTTTACTCCTGCCCTACTCCTATCAGAACAGGTATCATACTAATAGTATTAATACATCATTACCACATTATTACCACATCATTTACACACTTAATGTGTGAATATTGTAGTTATATAGTATATTTAGTGTGGGAATAGCTACTGCTTAACTGCTGTTTGGCAGGAGTCCTCCATAAGTTTGGGATAGCTGCAGGGTGCTTTATTATAAACCATTAAAAGATCAGATATTATGGCAAGAAGAACGGCTAACGGTATCAGCGGATCGGCTGGTAACCTGGTATTTTATATTATGGACGGGGAAGAATATATACGTATGAAGCCCGGGAAGCGTAAGAAAAAAAGGGGACATGTTCCCCATCCCAGGCAGTCAGCATTTGGAGCGGTATCTAAGTATGGATCAGCAATGGCCAGGTTTATAAACAAGGATATTCTTTTTCCCTTTGGCCGTTATGGTTATAACCAGCTGAGGGGGTGGATGTGGAACCAGTACATGGCTTTTGCACATGAGCCGGATTGGGGTTTGTCTGCAAAGGGAGGCATTACCTGCAGCCTTAACCGGGAAGCTGACCTGCGGGATTTTTTTGTACCTGCCCTACACATCACTGATAATGGAGGGGGCGTGGTAGATATCCATATACCTTCCTTCAACCCAAAAAAGGAAATAGCAACGCCGCGGAATACCGTTAATGTAAATATGAAACTGCTTATGTCGGCTTCGCCATTCGGGGCGGACAGCCATAGCATTGATAATGTATGGGTGGAGCAATATGGCTTTGCGTATGCAGATACGGTATTGCCTGCAAAGACCATCAGCATCAATAGTTCCACTCCTCATCTGCCAACAGCCGGACATATTGTGATCATTGTTATGGCCCTTGAGTTTGAGGGCTATGAAAAAGGCACCGTGGTCCATCATACCGAAAAGCAATGGCTGCCCGCTTCAGTTATTGCTATGGGAAGGTTGAAAGCATAGCTGTCATTTCAGCGAATCCGGAATTTATTGTATCCATATTGTGTGTTACCGGGCTCCGGTATTGTGCCATAACCCTAACATGTTTATCTTCCAAAATCATCCTGTACCCTAACGATATCTTCTTCATCACTTGGGGCTTCTGCATCAGTATGCCGCCATATCTCTGCAATTATTCCCCAGCCATCCATCCCGACAAGCCTGTGACGTTCACCTTGTTTTAATTGCACGATATCGCCGATATTTAAATGCCTGGTTTCTTTTTCTTCATCCGTATCGCTGGTTACCACTGCTGCGGTTCCTCCAATTAATTTCCATATTTCAGCCCGGCGATGATGATATTGCCAGCTCAGTCTTTTGCCCGGGGCTACCACAAGTATCTTTGGACTTAGTTTGCCCGAAATATTTAATTCGTCTTTAGTGAGCTGTGGAAAGTACAGGCTTATGAACTTGTCGGCTTCGCTTTCTTCTATTACAAAAAATCCGCCCCATGGCCTCGAATCATCTTGCTTATTTATTTTCAGGTTTTGAAGATGCAGGTATTCTGCAACATTCTCAAAAACCAATTCTTTTGGAGTAGTAATTAAAAAGTGTAACTGCATATTTGATTTTTATCTGCCCATGAACACCATAAGTATTTGTACATCGCTGGGGTTAACACCCGAAATTCTTGAAGCCTGTCCCAGCGTTCTTGGTTTAATTTTAATAAATTTTTGTCGTGCTTCATTGCTTAAGGATGACAGCTTTTCATAATTGAAATTATCAGGAATTACCAGGTCTTCCAACAGGCTCATTTTTGAAACCAGTTCTTTTTCTTTTTCAATATACGTATCATATTTGATCTGTATTTCAGCCTGCTCCAATGTTTCGGTATCAAATCCCTTCAATGCTTCTTTTACTTTTGAAATATGGTTTGCCATATCTGATAAGCCGATCATTGGCCTGAGCAAGACCTGGCTGGCCTTTTGTTTATTTAATAACGCTGATGATTGAACGCTTTCAAGGAAACTGTTGGTTTCATCAGGATCCAGGCTTATGCTTGCCAGTATCTCTTTTACTTTCTCTACATTATCTTTCTTGATCTTTACTTTTTCCATTCTTTCCTGTGAAGCCAGCCCCAGGCGGTAACTTTTTTCAGTAAGGCGCAGATCAGCATTATCCTGCCTGAGCAATGTTCTGAATTCTGCCCGGCTTGTAAACATCCTGTAAGGCTCGTCGGTTCCTTTATTAATGAGATCGTCAATTAATACACCTATATACGCTTCGCTCCTTTTTAAAACCACGGCATCCAGTTCCCGTGTTTTCTGGTGAGCGTTTATCCCTGCCATCAGTCCCTGGCAGGCAGCTTCCTCATAACCGGTTGTTCCGTTTATCTGGCCGGCAAAAAACAGGTTTTCAATTAACTTGGTTTCCAGGCTGAATTTTAATTGCGTAGGGGGAAAGAAATCGTATTCAATAGCATACCCAGGCCTGAACATCCTGCAGTTCTCAAAACCCGGAACAAGTTTAAGTGCTTGATACTGAACGTATTCCGGAAGGGACGTTGAAAATCCATTAACATATATCTCGATAGTATTCCAACCTTCGGGTTCAACAAATAACTGGTGCCTGTCCCTTTGCGCAAACCTGCTGATCTTATCTTCAATGCTTGGACAGTACCTTGGCCCTGTGCCTTGTATTCTTCCCTGGTACATCGGGCTTTTTTCAAAGCCTGTCCTGAGAATTTCGTGAACATTATCATTTGTGTAGGTGATCCAGCAGCTAAGTTGTTTTTGAGGCGCAATACGCTGGCCATCCAAAAAGCTAAACCCCACGATCTCCTCATCTCCTTTCTGTTCCTCCATTTTTGAATAGTCAAGACTTCGCCCGTCTATCCTGGGGGGTGTGCCGGTTTTTAGCCGGTCGCTTTCGAATCCCAGTGTTATAAGTTGTTCTGTTATACCCGTTGCTGCCTTTTCTGCCATACGACCACCGCCGAAATTCTTCTCCCCAATATGAATAACCCCGTTCAAAAAGGTACCATTCGTTAAAACCACGGATTTTGCCTCGATATTATGCCCTAACCCAGTTGAAACTCCATAAACACGACCATCTTTTATTAATAATCCGTTTACGGTGTCCTGGTAAAAGTCTACATTTTTAGTGTTTTCCAGCATTTCTCTCCAGGTAGCAGCAAATAACATGCGGTCGTTTTGAGCCCGGGGGCTCCACATGGCAGGACCTTTTGACCTGTTGAGCATTCGAAACTGTATCATGCTCTTATCTGTAACAATTCCGCTATACCCGCCCATTGCGTCTATCTCTCTTACAATCTGCCCTTTAGCAATGCCGCCCATTGCAGGATTACAGCTCATTTGAGCGATGGTCTGCAAATTCATTGTTATCAGCAATACTTTACTCCCAAGATTGGCTGCAGCCGCGGCGGCTTCGCAACCAGCATGGCCGGCACCCACTATAATAATATCGTATTTTGGAAACATGGGTGCAAAGGTACTATATTGAAAATGTTCAGAATTGAACATTTTTATTAATAAAAGCGATCTCCTTTTTTACTTCTTCAAGAGATCGTCCATTATTTAAAAGCTCGAATTCAAATATGGAATAGTTCTCAATATGGGCTAAATATTCTTTACGCTCGAGTAAGAATTTTTGCTGGGGCTCAGAACTAATGAATTCGGATAATTCAATGCTGGTAATTTTATCCTTTAGCGATTTAGTGATAGAGTAGCCCGTTTTTAAATACAGTTCTTCAAAATATGAACGGGCTCCTAAGATATCAACCCTGTTTACCCGGTCTTTATTGAGTTGGTAAGGCTCAACTCTTAAATTTGTAAAATTCCAACAAAGTCGAAGTTCTTCCTCGACAGAATAATCAAAGTAAGTAACAGGAATAATGTGATCAAATTGCCAGCTTTTTGCAAAATTATCCCAGTTCATGTCTTTAGTAAACTGGTATTCAAACCATTTCCTGATATTTTCAATATCTAACCCAAAATAGGGGGCGTATAAAGGGCATGGACTTTTTTCTATGACGTACCTGCGTAGATTAATCTGCCACTTTCGCTTTTCCCGAAACTTAAGCAACCCTGATGTTATCTCCGTTTTTGCTTCCCATCGTTTCCTGGCCATACTAAGATTTTTACAAAGATAGGTGTTCCACGGGACACTGTTTCAGGCTGAAACAGTGTCCCGTGGAACTAAAGGTATGCCTTCAAATATTCGGCTTCTTTGTTTCTCATTGCCGCGATTTGACTTTTTGATTTATCCTTATAACCACATAGGTGAAGCGCACCGTGAAAAATTACCCTGTGAAGTTCTTCCTGGAATGATACAGCTTCCCGCCTTGCGTTGTCTTTTACCCGATCATAACTGACATAGATCTCTCCTTCAACCTTATCCTTTGCTAACGATAAATTAAAGGTTATGATATCCGTATAATAATCATGCTTTAAGAATTCCTTATTTATTTTCAGCAGGTACTCATCTGAACAAAATATATAGGATAGGCTCGATAATGACGTCTTTTCCTTTTTAAAGATCCCTTCGATGAAACGCTTAAGCTTTTTCCTTTCTCTAAGGAACGGGGCTGTATTATGAAAGAAAAATTGTACAGTAGCCATGGTTATTTTCTAAAATCGAAATTATAGAACAATATTGATTTGATACATTTGTAAGAACCGAAAATGCAATTGAAACAGAAAGAGATGAAAAAAAGACTATCGGAAATGGCGGTTGGCAAGACTGCAATAATCAAGGAGTTTGAAAATGATGATATTTTTCTCAAGCTCATGGAAATGGGTTGTATCCCAGGGGAAACAGTAAGAATTGACCAAAAGGCTCCCTTAGGAGATCCCATTTCTATCACGGTGGCTGGATATCACCTGAGTTTACGCCTGGATGAAGCAGAAATGATATGGGTTGAAGAAACTCAGTTTGTACCTGCCAAAATATAACATTATTAATTGATTTTCAATATATTATGAAAATTGGATTATACTTTGGCTCCTTTAATCCGATTCATATCGGGCATTTGATAATTGCAAACCATGCGGTAACAAATACCGATTTAAAACAAGTTTGGTTTGTGGTCTCTCCTCAAAACCCTTTTAAGCTCTCTGCTTCCTTACTTAATGAGTACCATCGTTTGCATATGATCAAATCTGCTATTGATGGTGAGAAAAATTTGCGGGCCAGCAGTGTGGAATTCAAGTTACCCAAGCCTTCTTATACAGCTGATACCCTGGCATACCTGAAAGAAGAGTTTCCTGATAAGGAGTTTTCTATCTTAATGGGCAGTGATGGTTTTCAAAACCTGGACAAGTGGAAAAATTATGAAGTAATAGTAAAAAATTACCCGATATATGTTTACAGGAGGCCGGGGTTCGATGTAAAGGAAAACCATGGCGCCGATATCCATATTTTAAACGCTCCCCTGCTAGACATTTCGTCTACCTACATACGCGAAATGGTAAAAACCAAGAAATCTATTCGGTTTTTAGTTCCCGATATTGTAAGCCAGGAGATTGAAACCGGGGGGTATTACCGTACTTAGTTAAAAAAACCAGCCAAGCGCTAAGCAAAATAAAACAATTGCCGGCGGAGGTATTTTTGTAAGCTGTAGTATAATGAAAGTCCCCGCAATAACAATAATATTTACAACGCTGATCGTACCCGGTGTAATAATGGAAATGTCTCTCATTAGATAAAAGGTAGCGGCAAACATAATGCCTACAACGGCGGCATTAATACCTTCCAGGGACCTGAAAACAACCACAAATTTTTTCAGTTGTTGCCACACAGGAAAAAAGAAAAGCACCAGTAACGCACTGGGAAGAAATATGGCAACAGAACCTATGATGCAGCCCAGCAATTGAAATTTGTATCCTTCTTTTTTCAAGGCTACTCCTCCCATAAAAGAAGCTATCGAAAAAACGGGACCCGGTATGGCTCTTACCATTCCTGCGCCGGTAAGCAATTCTTCCTTTTCCACTGTTATTACATCCCTGTTTTGTTTGAGCACCCTTTCGGAAGTAGGTCTTACCACATATTGATCAAGCATTAAAGGAATCAATACGTCGCCGCCCCCAAATACAATGCTGCCAAAACGATAAAAGTTCTCGAACAGGTTGTATGCTTTTTTATTCTCCCAGCTTTGCTTTCGTGCGGTCTCACTTAAAAAACCTGCAATAACAAAGATCAACACAAAAAGCCAGATATTGGTCCACCGTATCTGTTTCGGCTTGATCACTTCTTTTTCCGGTATTCTCTTACTGCTGAAGTTTGTGGCCACACCACCCAAAACTATAAGTACCGGAAATATCCAGGGAGTTTTAAAAAGAAAGTAAGTGCCAATTAAAGCGATGAACATAATAACTTTTGTTATCAGGTTCCTGATTGAAATATTAAATGCCTTGAATGAAGCATATCCTAAAAAGCCAATCGCCATTGGCTGTATGAACTGGAAAAGACTCGTATTAAAATTCTCTATGTTCCCCACGATAAAAGAAAGGCCCCCCATTAAAAAACACGCAGGAAAAATCCAGATAAGCAGTGTGAGAACGGCTAGTTTTATTCCTCCTCTCTTGTAACCAATAAGTGAGAGTGTTTGTGTTGAAGAAGCGCCGGGCAAGAGCTGGCAAAAGGAAATATAGTCCATCAACTCTTCCTTTGTTATATCCCTCCGTTTATCAACAAATGTTTTCATTACCATTCCTACATGGCCCTGCGGCCCGCCAAACGCAGAAATACTATGCAAGAACACCGCCTTCAAAAAAGGAATATGTCGCAGCAAGTTTTAGAAATTATATTATGAAAAAAAGTTCAAGACCAAATCCATACTTTCTGTTCCGGGGGTATCCGGCAGCACTTATTTTTTCAATCCGATCTCCCTGAGCCGTTCATCAAGGTATTCACCGGCTGTCGCATCTTCATATGCTTTCTGATGATCCTTATCAATACAACTACCGAGACATTTTAAACTCATCGATCCTTTGGGATGAAGGAAGAAAGGAATTGAAAACCGTGACGTGTGCCAAAATTTTTTTGCCGGGTTTACAACGCGGTGTGTTGTGCTTCGAAGTTTATTATTGGTCAGCCGCTGCAACATATCACCAACATTTACTACAATTTGTTCGGGCAATGATGTAACGCCAACCCATTCCCCCTTCTTCGTCAATATTTCCAAACCATCCGCAGAAGCGCCTACTAAAAGCGTGATCAAATTAATATCCTCATGCTGTTCGGCACGAATTGCCGATTTGGGCTCAATGGTAATCGGCGGATAATGTATGGCCCTTAATATAGAGTTTCCATTTTTAATGTATTGATCAAAATAATCTTCCGGGAGATTTAAATACAAAGCAATGGCTTGCATAAGAATGCTGCCAGACCTTTCAAAGGCCGCGTATGCATCAGTAAAGGTTTTGTCAAATTCGGTCACTTCCCTTACGGAAACATTGGGTGGATATTCTTCTTCTCCCGGAGCACTGCCCGATATTTGCCCATACTGAAAAAATTCTTTCAGGTCCGGCGCTTCACTACCCTTAGCGTGTTCCTTACCAAAACTGGTATAGCCCCGCTGGCCCGCTAATTCAGGTATTTCATAACTCTTTTTTTGATCGAGCGGCAATGAAAAAAATTGTTGAACATATTTATACAGGTCTGCGATCAGTTCATCGGGTACCGCATGGTTCTTCACTGCAACAAAGCCTGTTTCTTCATAAGCCTCTCCTAATTTTTGTACAAAACTTCTTTTTTGATCCGGGTTGCCGTATATAAACTCGGCCAGGTCGACGGATGGAATTGCCATATTATTTATCTTTTAATAGGTAGATAAAACAAGTTTATTAATTACCTGTTTGCCCAAACTAAAATAAACAATCATGCCCGGGCAAAGCAGTAGTCCTTATTTTACTCTTTTATATAAAATGCTATAGGCCATACTGCGCACTTATTTTTAACATCTTATCAATCGGTTTCTGTGCTGCTGATCTTAATGCTTCATCCATTATTATCTCCGGCACTTCGTACTTTAAACATAGGTATAATTTTTCCAATGTATTTAATTTCATATGGGGGCAATCATTACATGCACAACTATTATTTGGCGGCGCGGGAATAAATGTCTTGTCAGGGCTGTTTTTTTGCATTTGATGCAGTATCCCTGTTTCGGTAACAACAATGAACTCTTTTGCCCGATCATTTTTTGTGAACTTTAATAATCCCGTAGTGCTGCCAATATAATCAGCCAATGCTAAAACAGGGGCTTCACATTCAGGATGGGCAATTACCTTAGCCTGCGGATGACGGATCTTTAGCCTTGTTATCTTCTCCACACTGAATATTTCATGCACCATACAGGCACCGTTCCATAACACCATGTTCCTACCCGTCTGTTTGTTGATATAAGCCCCAAGGTTCTTATCCGGTGCAAAAATGATGGGTTGATCAGCCGGCAGGCTCTCTACGATTTTTTGCGCATTGGATGAGGTGCAGATGATATCGCTCAAAGCCTTTATACCCGCAGAGCAATTTATATAGGTTATAACAATATGGCCCGGATATTTTTCTTTGAACAATTTAAACAATGGGGGTGGAGCTGAATCGCTTAATGAACAACCGGCTTTAAGATCAGGCAACAGTACTTTCTTTGATGGATTAAGGATCTTTGCCGTTTCCGCCATAAAGTGAACCCCCGCAAAAACGATTATATCAGCCTCAGTCTGCTCTGCTTTCTGCGCAAGGCCTAAGCTATCACCTATAAAATCAGCTACATCCTGTATATCCGGCTCCTGGTAATAGTGCGCAAGTATTATAGCATTCTTTTCTTTTTTTAATTTTTCTATTTCTGCAAACAGGTCTAATTCGGGATCAATGTCAATATCCAAAAAACCGGCGGCTTCAACTTCTTCTTTAGCTCTGTTAATATCTACCATAATATGTATTAATACTACTTATTTATATAATCATCTACTACTACTAGGGCTGTTAATTTGTGGAAAGTATAATTTACCCCGCTATTGCAAAATTAAAACCTTTAGTTTATTAACCCTCATCCACAGGTAATTAACATTTAAATAAATGGATCAATCAGCATAAAACCTGTTACACGGTACTTTGTCAGGAAGCACACTGTATTTTATAAACACCCGTTAATAAGTTCAACAGGGGAAAGAATAATTTTATATTACAGATTTGTCCCTGTTGATAATAATGGTATAAACAGCACTTTTATAACAACCAGAAACCTTAAACCAGGTTGATATGAAAGCTACCCTCATTTTACCCCTACATCCTGATCATAAATTCATGCCTTACCAACACTAAACCACGTTTATTAACAAACCCATGTTTATAACCTAAAATCCCGTGATTTTTATTAGGAAAAAATGATGTAGCCAATTAATCCATAATATAGCCGACCCTTATTCAATGGTATATCTTAATGGATTTACAGCCTGAAAATTACCAATTCATATACTTTTTTACCCTATTTTTGCCGTCCATTTTAACTTAAAACAGATATGCAAATTATTCAGGGTATTCGTGATAAAGGCGCCGCAATCGTGATTGTGGTAATTGCGCTTAGTTTAATAGGATTTATATTAATGGATGCTAAACAGGGAAGTGGTACCATGTTCAGTTCAACATCTACCAATATAGGTAAAGTAAACGGAAGCGCTATTGAACAGGCGGAGTTTAATAAAAAGATAAATATCATTGAAGCGCAGGAAGAGCAACAATCAGGCATGAAGCCAACTACCGTTCGCCTGGCACAGATACGTGAGCAGGTTTGGAACCAGATCGTCGCTGAAAAAGTATTTTATGCAGAATCGGCCAAGCTCGGTATCGATTTTACCGCCAAGGAATTATCAGCCCTGCTATCAAGTAATGACCAGTCAAACCCCTTACTGCAGGATAAGCAAATGATCGACCCGGCTACCGGCCAGCTTGATATGAGCAAAGTAAGCCAGGCCCTGAACAATATAAAGAAAATGAAGGGGGAGCAAAGGGATATGATCGATGCGCAGATCATAGAACCACAAAAACTTACCAGCATATCTACAAAATATTTTGCCCTTCTTAATGCCAGCGCATATTACCCTGCCTGGATGGAAGAAAAAGACGTTGCAGAAAATAAAACCTTTGTTACTGTTTCTTATGTTGCAGTTCCTTACAGCGTTATAAGCGATAGTACCATTAAAGTAACTGACAGCGAGATCGAAAAGTATATCAAAAGCCATAAGCAACTTTTCAAGCAGGAAGAAGGACGCATGATCTCTTATGTTGCCTTTAGCCAGTTACCAAGTGCCGCCGATAGCGCAAAAACAAAAGCCGCCGTACAGGCACTGGCAAATGAATTTGCCAACGAGGCTAATATGAAGGCCTTTATAGCGAGAAATACATCTGCAATACCGTACGACACTAACTATTTACCAAAATCAAAAATACAAAGCAATGCTTTAGACACGATTTTAAAGCAACCGGCTGGTACAGTATATGGACCATATGTTGACAATGGTAACTATGTGCTGGCAAAAGTACTGGGAAGCAGGAGCTTTCCGGATACCGTAAGCGCCCGCCATATATTAATAGGAACAGTAAATCCTCAAACAGGCGAACCCATTTTGGAAGACAGTATTGCAAAAAAACGTGCAGACAGCATATTTTCCGCGATACAGAACGGTGCTGATTTTGGTGCCCTGGTAAAGCAATTCTCCACCGACGAGGGCAGTAAAGAAAAAGGAGGCGAATACCCCAGCATTTATTATGGCCAGATGGTTCCTGAATTTAATGAATTTGCTTTTACAAAACCAGTAGGCTCAAAGGCTGTGGTAAAAACACAGTTTGGTTATCATATAATTGAGGTGTTGAAACAAAAGGGACAAAGTCCGGCATATAAAATCGCTTTCATGGCCAAAGAAATAATGCCAAGCGAAACAACCATTAATAAAGCCAGCCTGGATGCAACCAAATTATCAGCTGAAAAAGATGCTAAGAAAATGGATGCTTATTTGCAGAAGAATGGCCTCAGGAAGGTTACTAACCCAACTTTAATAAAAGAGAATGATGCTAATATTGGCCAGATGCAGGAAGCACGCCAGTTGGTACGTTGGGTATTTGAAGCAAAGCAGGGAGACGTGAGCGATCCGTACAGTATCGGTGATGAGTTTGTTGTAGCCATTGTAGATAAGGTACAGGAAGAAGGTACACAGGATATAGCAACGGCAAGACCCATGGTGGAAGGAATAATAAGGGATGAGAAGAAGGCTGAAGAAATAATAAAAAAACTGGGTAATACACTGGAGAGCGCCGCTGCCGCTTATGGCAAGCAGGTTTTAACAGCAGGTCAGGATTCTTCACTGACATTTAACAGCCAGATGATCAATGGCATTGGCGGCGAACCAAAATTAATAGGAGCAAGCTTTAATAAAGCTAACCTTAATAAGGTTTCTGCCCCGATAGCAGGTAAGACGGGTGTATATGTTTTAAGGGTAGATGCAATAGGCGCCAAAGCAGCAGATACCCCTGACCAGGCTTCACAATTCAGGTCACAACAAATTTCAGCCTTACGCAGCCAGTCAGCCACAAACTGGTTTGAAGCACTACGCAAAAAAGCAACCATCAAAGACAACAGGAGTAAGTTTTATTGATCTTTTTGAATGAGATTCAACGGCCATCACAACAAAAGTGATGGCCGTTTGTTTTACCTGTGGAACGCTGCATGTTTACCTTTTCAGGAAAAAATATTATTATCACCGTTGTTTAACTTTAAAAATTACCCGGAGTTTATGCGTAGTAGTATCTTTGTACCATGGACGAAGTGATTGTCAATAAAGTGTCGGAAAGCAGTCTTATCACGCTGGATCTTGAGGAATACTATCCAAAAGATGAGGTGGTGGTATTTGACATGAAGGACCATTTATTTATGGGATTGATACTTAAAGAGAAGGAGTTCCGTGAAGGATTAAAGAACCTGGATCCAACACCTTACAAAGAAAAAAACGTTGCACTCACCTGTACAGCCGAAGCGATCATACCTATGTGGGCATACATGCTTGCCGCAAGCTATCTTGAACCCGTTGCCAAAGAAGTTGTTTTTGGCGATAAGGACTTTTTACACAAAACCCTTTTCTTAAAGAACATTGCTAAAATTAACCCCGCCGATTACGAGGACAAAAGGGTTGTAATAAAAGGCTGTGGCGAGTTAACCATAACCGAAACAGCATATGTGGCGATAACAAACCTGCTGAGGCCGGTAGTAAAAAGCATAATGTACGGAGAACCCTGCAGCACAGTGCCTATATATAAGAAAGCAAAAACAACAGGAGCTTAGAACCAGCCCCGCTTTTTAAATACCCTTATCATTGCAAGCGGTATAAACAGCATAAGGCCCACCGAAATAAAGAAACCCCATTTATTGTGCAGAAGAGGGATGATCTCGAAATTCATTCCAAAGATCCCACCGATCACGGTTGCCGGCGCTAATAAACAAGTTACCACCGTCATCACTTTCATCACCTCGTTCATTTTCAGATTTACATTGCTGATGTACAGGTCGTGTAAATTCATCATCATATCGCGGTAGTTCTCTGCCAGGTCGTTTGCCTGGATGATATGGTCATACACATCTTTAAAATATTTTTCTGTCCGTTCTTCTACCAGTTCACTGTCGCTTCTTAAAATGCCATTCACCAATTCTCTCACCGGCGCAACACTTCTTTTAAGTATGATCATTTCCTTACGCAACATATTTATCCTGGCAAGGCTGCGGGTATTGGGGCTGCGCACAATATCTTCTTCAAGCCCTTCTATTTTATCTCCCAGCTTTTCCATCACCACAAAATAATTGTCAACGATCATATCGATAAGGGAGTAAAATAAAAAGTCTGCGCCGTTTTGACGGATCTTCGTGTTGTTGACCTTTAACCTTTCCCTCAGCGGGTTGAAAACATCTCTTTTATCATCTTCCTGAAAACTGATCACGAAATTCTTGCCCAGCACAATGCTGATCTGTTCTATTTCAACTGAGGAATCCTTTTCATTGAAGTATAACATATTGAGCAAACAAAACAGCAGGTCGTTTATTTCATCCATCTTCGGGCGCTGGCCCAGGCTTAAGATATCTTCCACGATCAGGTTGTGTATACCAAAATGATTGCAGATGGATTCCACATCTGTTTTCTTTAATCCATCAACATTGATCCAGGAAACGGTTTTAGGGTCTATATAAGGATAACAATCAGAAACAGCATCAAGCTCTTTTACATCTATATGCGCAGCATCATAATCATACACAAAAATTTTTATCTCCTCCGGCTCTACCCTGGGTGGCGCAACTGTTGGATTTACGTGTAATACCTTTTGGGTTCGCAACAGGTCCAGGGGATTTAATATATAAGAAAAGTAATTGCGGGGAGACATAAATTTTTATTATACCAGCTTCAGGTTATTTTAATATAATTAAAAGTAAATAAAAAACCGGAGCACAGGGCCCCGGTCATGTCCATAAAAGAATAATTTATTTTGCTGCGGGAGCAGGAGCGTCTGAGTTCCAGATATCGCGGTGCATTTTCCATTTTCCATTTTCTTCCTTCCACATAACTATGTACTTACCCTTATCCAGTACCACATCTTTATCAGCAAACAATTCATATGCTCCGGTTTCAACCACGGCATCTTTTCCACCCATTACTTCGTTGGTAGTTAGTTTAATGTTACGGATCCCCCATTTGTATCCCCCACTAAAGAAACCCGAAATGGCCCGGGCCCCACACATTTTAGGCATATTGGGAACACTGATACAGGCATCGCTGGTATAACAACCCACAAATGCGGTAGAATCCCCATTTGCAAAAGTCCCGCCAAAGGTCTTGTTGCTTGCGGCAATAGCGGCTTTAGCTGAGTCCAGGCTAAATACAGCAACTTCGGCAGTTGTAGTTTTAGCAGCTTCATTATTACATGAGCTGAAAAACATTGTTGCCAAAGCAATAGCGCACAAAGAAAAACGGCAGAAGGAATGTTTCATGTTAGAATAGTTTAGGTGTGAATGTACGCCTATTGACTATCTTTAAACAATGTGGTTGTTGGGTATGTATTTATTTCCGTTGCCGGCTGTTACTGAAATTTCTTCCTCTTCCCTGCCCGGATGAACCGTAGCTCCTGGAATGCTGTACGGGCTTTTTTTGCGGACCGGCAGATGGCGCAGAAAAATTAGTATTGCTTAAAGGAAAAGGGTGTTCATTAACAACGGGTATGTTCTTTCCAATTAGTTTTTGAATATCCCTTAACTCTTCCCTTTCTTCTGCTTCGCAAAAAGATATGGCAATACCGGTATTGCCTGCTCTTCCCGTTCGGCCAATGCGGTGTACATAGGTTTCGGGAATATTAGGGAGCTCAAAATTAAATACGTGGGAAAGCTCATCAATATCAATGCCTCTTGCGGCAATATCTGTTGCTACCAACACACGAATATTTCCTGACTTGAAATTGCTCAATGCATTTTGCCTGGCATTCTGGGATTTGTTTCCATGAATTGCGGCAGCGGTTATATTAGCCTTGTGTAAAAACTTTACCACCTTATCTGCCCCGTGTTTGGTACGGGTGAAGACCAAAGCGGTATTGATCTTTTCATTTCTTAATAAATGCAGGAGCAGGGAGGGGT
>DATHEH010000330.1:0-10329 GCA_035318685.1 Ferruginibacter sp. | reverse complement strand
CGGTATGCATTATTGTGTATACCCTGGCAGCAGCGGGGGCATCCTCCATCATATGGTATTCAAACAGTTTATCGCTTGCTATATCATTATACAATTCCGGGCCGGAGTTGGCCCAGTAAAAAGCAAGGCTGCGGGATCTGAAATTTTGCTTATAGTTCTTTATGTCCTTCATTTCGGATTCAAAATCAGGTGGTGCTGCAGGCCTGAACTGGTCAGCTGAACGTAATCCTAAGGTTGTAAGTAGTGGAAGGTTTATACCGAGTGGATAAGCACCTGTCCATTTTTTTGGATCCTTGTTCACTTTACCGTCAAAAGCTTTGGCAGATCCGTCGTTCTTTGCTTTTTCTATGACTTGTTTGGCAACCTCCTCACCCAGTTTCCAGCCTGCTTCAGCATCGCTCGGAAATTGTACACCTGCGTCAATGCGTGATTGTGAAGCTTTACGTGCCAGGCCCAGGATGGAATCGCCCTTTGCCGGAAGAAAATAAGCCAGCACATGTGCGGCTGCCGAGGCAGTTACCGTATGTTCACATGGATAGGAATAAGTAAGTGGTGGGTTAATCAGAGCTTTGATCCCTGGTCTCGCTCTTTTATGCTTCAGCTTTTCTTTCCATGCCAATATGGTAGCGTCATAAATAGCAAGATTCATCCATGCCGATGGTGTGCGTAATACCAGGTCAACCTTATCCCAGGTCATGATACTGGCTGAGATCTGGTTCCAGCGGTAGGCAGGTGCACCCGCATCCCAGTACTTTATTTCAGCCAGCTTTTTTTCATCAGGCCTTTCCATTCCTTTTTTTAGTGTTTGTAATTCGGCTTTTGTTTGCACAGCTGATGGCGGTGCGGCGATTGTTATTTGTTGCGGGTTATCCAAAAGCCTGGGTTTCCAGTTGGCTGCTTCATAATTGGCTGTTTGTGCTGTTCCCGCCAATGCGGTAAGTGTTGCCAGCAGTGAAATGATGATGTGTTTCATGTTAGTGTTTTTGATGTTAATATTTGTATTGTAAAAAGATTTATAAGCATAATGATATTTATTTAGATCGTGCAGAAGTAAAGATTCCAAACAGGTCGTATGGTTTTTTACTGAATTGATCGTTAAATAACCAGGCTAAAAGAAAAATGGATGCAATGAATGCAAACAAAATGAACAGCTGGATCCACGATGTTTTTTGAATATCCTGTTTTGATCCTGCATCACAGGTCTCCCCGGGGCAGTATTGTAGTTTTCCTTTATTAAAAATTGAGTAGACTTTACATCCCAGGCAAATACCAAATGCGGATTCAAAGAACAGGAACAGCAGGCAAACCAGGCAGGTAATACCTGTTACGGGGCTATATGAATTAACGACCACCATAAAAATGAACATGGTAGCTGACAGGACTATACCGATCATCCATGCAAACTTTTTTGGCCGGGCCCCCACGTATTCAGGTGACTGGTTGCGAACGATCAAACGACCAATTATTAAAGTGGGAGAAAACCTGGGGCTTACGAAAACGCGTATGATGAGATCGGTAAGGAAAAAAGTTATAACATACTTTACCGGCAAAAAATTATTTTTAAACACGATCAGTACCAGCGAAATAAAAGTCGCTAAAAAAAGTATTCCGGCTGCCGCTCTTATTTCCCTTTCATTTAAAACAGGGATATTATAGCCTTCTACATTTTCGCCAAATTGTATTATTTTATTCATTTTTTTAGTTTTTATTGTAAACACTTAGCGTTCTTATGCAAGGATACCTGATAAAAAGAAGCGGGAGAAGCTACAGTCAACGAACAGCGGGTTGGGGTAAACAAACAGGCTTATTAAGCCAATACCCGGTGAATCGGGAGTAGCTAAGTCTAACTGAAAGTAACAGATCAATGCTATTGTGTAATAGGACACACCTTTCGGGGATACGTCACTCCCGATTCACCATTCACGAACCTGGTTGACGCTACCGTGTGTTTGGTATACCCCAAACCCAATTCCATAGCCGGAAAAATAAAAAGGAAAAGATTTGCCGATATTTACCTGATGAATAGCATAAAGAAGCCGGTTATTAATGCAAGGCTGGTCATATTTTATTTATGGATGGCGCTTGGATTTTTTTCACTCGGGGTGATCCACCTTTTGGATACTTATCCTGATAGGTTTTATGCTATAGTATTTAATAATCTTTGGGCGGCTGCTTATGTTACTGTTCTCAATTTTATTCTTTTTGAATACAGTGTTGCTTTTATTCTTAAAAAAAGAAGATCCATTATTTTTAATATTCTTACCGGCATACTGCTACTCTTTGTTTATTGCATGCTTTATTCTTACGGCTCGTATGCCTGGCGGCTATTGGGGATTCAACTGCATATTTTTACCGAATTAAAAACGTATAAGTCCCTTAATTATTTGCTCGAGAATCAAATGGCATATAGTATGGGATCGGTTTTCCTTTTCGGGATCGTGAGACATATTTATAATTATGCGAAATTAAAACAGGCCACACAGCAGTTAAGGATTGAAAAGCAGGCAGCAGAGTTAAACTATCTCCGTTCGCAAACCAACCCGCACTTTTTATTCAACACCCTCAATAATATTTATTCGCTGGCAAGGGATAAAAATGACCTGGCTCCCGAATCCATCCTGCGCCTGTCGAAAATACTACGGTTCATGCTTTATGAGACCGGCGGGGCCTATATTGCGATAGAGCAGGAACTGAAGATCATGAATGACTATATTGCATTGGAAAAATTGCGATATGATGATTCCCTGCGCATTAATTTTAACCATGACGTTGAAGATATGAAACAGGCCATTCCGCCCTTGTTGCTGATACCCCTGGTGGAAAATGCATTCAAGCACGGGGTTTCTGAAACCAGGAACCAACCCTTCGTGGATATTCATCTTTCGGTGAACCAGCGGCAGTTAAAATTCATTGTAAAGAACTCAACAGAATCTGTTCCCGGTGAAACAGGCATTAAAGAAAACATAGGCCTGTCTAACCTGCGCCGTCAACTGGAATTGCTTTACAAGGATCATGAACTGATCGTTAAACAAGAGGGCGATGTATTCAGCTCTGTATTAAAGATCAACCTGGCCAGCCATGTCTAAAATAACCTGTATCATAGTAGAAGATGAGCCGCTTGCTGTAAAAGTTTTATCAGATTATGTTTTAGAGGTACCCTTCCTGGAATTGAAAGCAACATTCAAAGATGCCATTCTTGCAACCGAATGGCTCAGGGATCATACGACCGACCTTATTTTTTTAGACATACACCTGCCCAGGTTAAAAGGCATGGCTTTTTTAAAAACACTTATCAACCCTCCCGCTGTTATCATTACAACTGCCTATCACCAATACGCAGTGGAAGGATTCAACCTGAGCGTTACAGATTACCTGTTGAAGCCAATTGAATTTGAGCGTTTCCTGGTAGCGGTAAATAAGGTAAAGACAGCTCAACCTGCTGTCTCAGCTGTGAAAGACCAATCGCCCGGCCCGGACACAAAAGATTTTATATTCCTGAACGTACAAAAGAAAAAAGTTAAGATACTATTCTCCGAGATCCTGTATATAGAAAGCCAGCGGGAATATATAAGGATCGTTACCACAAAAAAAGAATTCCTCTCAAAAATGAGCACGCATGAAATTGAGGAGATGCTGCCCGCCAGTCTTTTCAAACGCATTCACCGGTCTTTTATAGTTTCCGTGAACAGGATCGAATCGTACACTGCAGAAATGGTTGAGGTGAATGGGGTGTCCATCCCTATTGGAAGGGGTTACAGGGATATTATCGACAAACTTTAACCGACCTGAATGTATCAAATGTTAATTAAAGGTACCGGCTAAACCTTTTCGCAATTGGCGCATCTTACCTAATATTGTATCCATAAATAATTATTATGAAAAGATTCCTTCTTTCCATATTCCTGGTCGCGGTATCAGCGATATTTGTGTTCGCTCAAAAAGGCAATACCTACCCTGTTGTTGTATCTTTTCAAAGCATTTGTTGCGGGGTACCGGATAACAAGCCGGTGATGGATCTTATTAAAAGCTTTAAAAAAAAGAACAGGATAAAGCGCATCGCAGTTGACAATATAGGCCCGATGGGTAAGGAAGGTGAATATTATCTTGCATTCCGTTTAAAAGAAATGAGCAAGGCTCAAAAAGTAAAATTCATTCAGCAGTTGAAAGAGATCGCTCCTGCAATGAAGGACCAGGGCTCAGCAAAAATAATCGAGAATATTACCCTTGATAAGTCATCGCTGTACCCGAGGGCTTCTCTCACTACAATGGTCTTATAATAATATGCGTGGCTCATATTCCACAATACCACAAATTGTGTAACTGCATACCCGGAAAAGGTCCTGTTCATTTTATTGGCGTATAAGCCAACACCTTTTAAATTTTAAATGCGGGCCTAACTAAATAAAACTGAATAAAATAAAGTTCAGGATTTATTGTTAAGTAACGCCTGTCTTATCGTTGACCGTGCCAAGCGGTTATATTTCCTATGGCATGACATTTGGGCTTTCTTCAGTTCAACACTATTGATCATTTAAAATTCGTATTATGAAAAGGATACTTTTTGGGCTCCTGCTGATCTTTATGGTTAGCGCCAGGTTATCAGCACAGGAGACCGTTACAACCACCAATGTGAAATATTGGTATTACCCATCACATAATATTTATTATAGTGATGTCACAGGCTCTTATTGGTACTATGATCAACCAACTGTAAAATGGATGGAAGTAAAAGCACTGCCACCCCTTTATAAGCTGAATGATAGGGATCCCAGGTATGAAGTAGTTTATACCGGGCCGGACGTATGGAGAGCAAATAAAGACCACAGGATAAAGTATAAGGTCAAAAAGGATGGTACCATTAAGCAAAAAATAAAGAATGATGATGGTACTACCACTAAATCAAAAACGAAAAATGGTTAACGTACCGCAAATTGATAAAGGCCCTTCATCGGAAGGGCCTTTTTTTATGCAAAATAATTAATAATTAAGAATTGAGCAGTATGCTGTTGAAAAAGAAAATAAAGACTTCATCCCTGAAAAATATTTAATTTTTAATTCTTAATTTCAATCTCTGTATTTTAAAACTTTCATCCCTTCATGTATCTCTAAATATTTCTGATCATCCGGCCCAAGGTCCCACATTGTTATCTTAGCCTTTACATCTCCATTTGCCAATAGTTCAAACTTTACCTTATTAAAGCTCATGCCCCCTTCAAAGGAATTGTCTCCCTTGTAAGTCAACCCTTCCATGATCTGTCCATTCATTTTTATAATGAGCAGGTCATCTTCTTTTGTGAACTCAGCCATCCCGTTCTTCAACTGGTAAAGCCCGGTAATTTTCTTATATCC
Organism: Ferruginibacter sp.; assembly: GCA_035318685.1. Lineage (GTDB taxonomy): Bacteria > Bacteroidota > Bacteroidia > Chitinophagales > Chitinophagaceae > Ferruginibacter. The sequence continues at coordinate 4,980 of DATHEH010000330.1, read as the reverse complement.
TGCATCATTCAGCTTAAAGGATTTCCCCATTACAACATCAAAATTCACAAAGCTTTCATTGGAAGAATTCTTCTTTATTTGCAAAATGCGATTGACAGATTGCCTGGATTTGGCCGATGCATCCCCTTCAATATGCTTGTCCCCTTTAAAATATAATTGTGTGATAAGGTCCTGGTGATCGCTGCTGGAGATCCTCATGTGAATATGTGCCGGCCTCCATGCATCGCCATCTTTGTAAGGTACCGGCACGATGGTTTTAAAAGCATACTTACCATCCTTACCTGTTTTTACGGCACCCCTGAGCAGGTACTCATCAGAAACATTATCATAATGTTCGTGTTCATCACATTGCCAGCATTCGATAAGCACAGCAGGCAGCGGCGTTTTGCCATCTTTCTTAAAAACAGTTCCACTTAAATGCATTATCCCCGCTTTTGATCCGGGAGGTATTAAGTTACCCCGCATGGGTGATCCAGGGCGATAATACGGACCCAGGATATCACTGGTGGTTTCATTGTCCCCTTCAAATCTTCTTCCGTTCCAGTTGATGCCGCCAAAGGCCGCAATTCCAAAAGCCGTTAACGTGGAGTTCTTTACGAATGTTCTGCGCTTCATAATTTTTTAATGTTATTGGTGAGCAAGGGAACACTTGCGGAATAGTTCGTGTGACACGAACCAAATTCAGTTTGATCAATTCAGCCACTCTTTCGTATCAGGCATGGTAAATGGCTTATTGAAAAAATCATTCATGATCTGCATGAACTGGTCCTTCTTTTCCCAGGCGCCACCATGTGTTGAACCCGGCAAAATACATAACTGTGAATTGGGAATATGCTGAAACATCTTTACCAGGTGTTCCAATCTTATTACATCCCTGTCACCCCCCATAATAAGGCATGGCGCTTTAATTGTATTGAGTTTTGAATAAGGGATATTCGGATAGTCCCTCATCATCGTAAATAATTTCACTTCCTTTTTATCGGTTGATGTTTTGATCGTATTATTCACCCATGTTACCGCCCACCCGTGTACGGCAGAACTATCGGGTTGTACATTGGGTGCATAGGCCACTACCCTTTTTACTTTTTTGGGATAGTCGATTGCCAGTTGCAGGCAAAGTATGGCACCATCGCTTTGTCCCCAGATAAAAGCAGAATCAATATGCAACTGGTCAAGTAAGGCATTTACATCAGAAGCCATCTGGTCATAAGTAAGTGGTTGATCGGTATCACCTGAACGTCCCTGCGCACGGCTGTCAATGGCAATGACCTTATATTTTTTAACGAGATCAGGATAATGTGTTGCAGCACTGCTGATCGATCCGCCGTTACCATGCAATACCACCAGGGGCTGCCCATCGCCGTATATTTCGTAATAAAGCTTTATGCCGTTAACGTCAGCAAACCTGCCGGCCTTTTTGTTAAACCCATAGCTGGTAACATTTTTTCCTTCTACCAGTAATACCTTGCTTTTTGATAAGGCATCAGTTTGTATGGAAGCGTTGAACATGGGACTTTTACCACCTTCGTATCCCGGCATGTTAATGCCTTTCTCCCAGCCCTGGATGCCCCTTTCAAAATCCGTGCTGTAGATGGTTTCCCATTTGCCCGGCATTTTTTCCAGTTCTATTTTCAAATTGTCGTAATAGAATTTACCATTCAATGTGGTGAGCACACCAAATGTGAGATTTGTTGCGCCACTGTCAATTTTGCCTTCAATATTATATGTCTTCCATTCATTATTACGTACGGGCCTCTTTGCCATGTTGTCGAAAAATCCGGTACCCTTTTGTTTGTCAACCCTCGCCCATAACATTGCTGATGCACTGTCATCCTCTCCAACAGTTCTGACCTGTGCCTGCATTTTGAAGCGATGGCCTTCCCAGGCACTTACGGGTATGGACCGTGCCCAGGAAGCCCAGCTTTCCTGTGCATTAACATCCTGGATCATTGCCGTGCCAACAATGATGATTACAACAAGTAATACCAATTGATTTTTTTTCATAAGTTTTTTTTTAAAAAGAAAAGTAATGTACCTCCCCGCAATTGTGTTATATCGGAAAATCAAAATCAAAAACAAATCGCTCTGCCTTTGGCAAAGGCTTGCGGGGCAGCATTTCATTTCGCATGGCCGTGTTGTAAACAAATGCGGCAATGATAATGGCAGCCTGCTTAAGGTCTTCGATGGAAAGATGGTCGTAGGTATCCATGTTGCTGTGGTGGGTTCGGGTCTCGTACTCCAGCGGGTCCTGTATGAACTGGAAGCCGGGTATGCCTACGGCATCAAATGATATGTGATCGGTGCTGCCGGTATTGCTGAGGGTAACACCGCCGCTGGCGCCCATATCGCTGAAGGGAGCAAGCCATGATTTAAAGATATCACGAAGCGCTTCATTGCCCTGTGTATAGATACCGCGTATCTTACCGGAGCCATTGTCTAAATTATAATAAGCGGATACTTTAGCATGTTCAGGTTTTAATTTCATATCGATAGGATCGGCAAAATGGTTTTTTACATAACCAAAGGATCCGTAAAGACCCTGCTCTTCCCCACCCCATAATGCAATGCGTATCGTGCGTTTTGGCTGGATGTTCAGTGCTTTTAAAATGCGTATGGCTTCCAGTGTTGCGATACAACCCGCGGCATTGTCGGTTGCGCCCGTACCGCCGGCCCAGCTGTCGAGGTGGCCGCCCAGCATTACCACTTCACTTTTTAATGTAGGATCGGTGCCGGGTATTTCGGCTATAAAATTGTAGCCTGTGAGGTCCTTATCATAAAAAGTATTCTGCAGGTTCATCTCCATTTCCACTTTTTTGTTGTCCTTCAGCAGGCGGGCCAGTTTTAAATAGTCTTCCCTGCCCGTTTTCATTTCGGCCAGGGTTGCGGCATAGCCCTTCGCATAGCCGGAGCCGCCGTCAACGAATACGGTGCCGTCTATGGACGTTCTGCCGCTGCGGAGTAACCCAACAGCGCCTTTTTTCTCCAGGTATAGTTTTGTATAGTACTCGCTTTTTATAAAGGGTAAGTAAGTTTCCATTTCCTTCCGGGTCACCATATATTTTTCAGCAATATTATCCAGGCTGGTATCACCATACCTTGTTGCGTAAGCTTTAAAAGCATCGGGTATGGTTGTGCCGCCGGGTTTTATCATTACGATCTTCCCTTTTATTGCAGCGCCCAGTTTATCAATACTGGCAGAATCGAAATTGTCGATCATCACAACTTCGGCCCTGGTGGCTTTGCCGGTACCTTTACTCCATGGCACGGGATAAGCAATGATGTCCTGGTAATAAGGAAGCTTCAATGCAAGCGTGCCCGTTTCATTGCTCCATCCTTTTCCAAATTCACCCCATGCCTCACGGCCGGCATTTTGCAATCCCCATTTTTTGCATAGCTCTGTTAGCCAGTCCAGCGAACGGTTGTAGCCAGGTGAATTGGTGAGCCTCGGGCCAATAACATCCGTGAGGTTATAAGCGATCATGGTTACCTGTGAATTATTTTTTTCTTCATCTTTTATTCTCTGCATCATCTCCATATCCACGGCTTCCTGGGCGTATGTAAAACTGGTGACGAATAAAACGATAAGTGCTGAAAGGAGTTTGCGCATGTGTGGGGATTTAGATGTACAAAATAGGATAATGCGGCGGGAATAGCAAAACGCGAATTAAATGTCGGACAAGCCCGCCCGGCTGAACGCCGTTCGGACGGGGAACAAGGAATAACGAACAAGGAACAAGGAACAAGGAATGTCGCACAAGGAATGTAAAAGCAATTATGATCTGTTAATTCCGGTGCGGCCCCAAAGACAAAGGCAGGAAGGTGCACGAAGACTTTATGCAACTTCGGGACTTTGTGGCAAAAAAAATATTTAGTCTTTCCGTACAAATTCTTCCATCCACCTCATAACCTCTGCGCCTTCTTCCCCGGTGCATGGATTTTCTGCGTTGTTTAAAAAGTATTGCACAATCTTTTCTATCATGGGTTGCTGAACGTGTTGCAGCGTATCAAAATTCAAATTTTTTGTTTTATTGTTGATCACAAGTTCGATCCCCGGTGTTCCAAAAAAACTAAAACTCATTTTGCCTGCGCTGCCAATTATTTCACAATAGTCAACAGGTTTTGCAGCGCTGAAACACCAGGTTCCGCTAAAAGCAATACCGTTATTAAATAAAATATTCCCGGCAACCATATCATCCGTAGCGTAATTGGCGCCCTGGCCGGATGCAATGCCGTTTATTTTTTGTGCTGCTCCAAAAAGATGGTACATGATATCAAGCTGGTGCGGTGCAAGGTCGTGGAAGAGTCCCCCACCCGATACCGCAGGATCTACCCGCCATGCATTTTTTTCAACAGCAAGGTCCGCTTCCGTTAATGCAGGCTTGTAAAATTCCAACCGGGCAAGACGTATATCGCCAATGACTTTTTTCTCCAGCAATTCTTTTATTTTTTTGAACAGCGGCCACTCGCGGCGGTAATGCGCAACTACCAGCTTTACATTTTTCTCTGCCGATGCTTTGGTCATTCTTTGTGCAGCGGCATAGTTAAGTGCCATGGGCTTTTCAACATACACAGGTTTGCCGGCATTGATGGCTGCAATGGTATATGCTTCGTGCGAGGATGGCGGCGTGGCAATATAAACAGCATTTACTTCAGGATCATTTATGAGTGCATGCGCATCATTGTACCAGCGGGGAACATTATGCCTTTGTGCATAGTCTTTGGCTTTTTCTCCATCTCTTCTCATTACCGCAACCAATGTTGAATTGGACACCTTGTTAAAAGCAGGACCGCTTTTGAGCTCAGTTACATCGCCGCAGCCGATAATGCCCCAGTTTATTTTTTGCATAGCCAGTTTATAATTATTGTCAATTTAGTTTTTTTTGGCGAATGAATGCTGGATACTGGATGCTGGATGCCTGATGCTGGAGGACCCTGCTCTTAACTATCCGGTATCCGTCCAGTATCCGGGATCCAATATCG
>DATHEH010000329.1:0-2806 GCA_035318685.1 Ferruginibacter sp. | reverse complement strand
AAAGCCTATATTGGTGCCGGTAGAGATACTTGGTATTTTTACCAAGCCCTTTGCCCTGATCATTCGTCTTTTTGCCAACATGTTGGCAGGACATATTATCATTTTGAGTTTCGTATGCCTGATATTTATCATGGGAGCAATGAATGTGGCATTGGGTTATGGAACTTCTCCACTGTTTGTAGCACTGGCTGTTTTTATATATCTCCTTGAAGTGTTGGTAGCATTTATCCAGGCATATATTTTTACTGTACTAACAGCAGTTTTCGTGGGACAGGCATTTGAAGGGGGCCATGATGATGTAGATGGTCACCAGGAAGCCCTGATTGTTTAGATCAATAAGTATTTTTTAATCATCATAAATCAAGTAGTATGACATTGTTAAACGTGTTGCTGGAAGTTCAGACTGGTTTTTCCCATATGGGTGGTGCCATTGGTGCAGGCCTGGCCGCTGTTGGGGCAGGCATAGGTGTAGGTTTGATTGGTAAAGGTGCAGTTGAATCTATAGCGCGCCAGCCGGAAGCTATTAATGACATTCGCGGTACAATGATTTTGGCTGCTGCATTGGTAGAAGGGGTGGCACTGCTAGCTGCAGTTGCTGGTCTTTTGGCAGTATTCAAATAGTACAGAAACCTTACTGCATCTGAAGCACAGGGCGGAGGATGCAGTAATTTTAAAAAACAGATCATTTAAACTTAATTCATATGCCTCCCATTTTAACACCGGACCTGGGATTACTTTTCTGGAATGTTTTAGCATTTGCAATAGCATTTTTCATTTTGCGCAAATATGCGTGGCCGGCTATTATCAAAGGCCTGAATGAAAGGGAAGCTAATATTACGAACAGCATTGAAACGGCTGAAAGAATAAAATTGGAAATGGCCCAGCTGAAAAGTGAAAATGAAGCATTACTTGCTTCGGCACGCGAGGAAAGGGCAGCTATGCTGAAAGAAGCCAAGGAGATCAAAAATAAAATGATCAACGATGCAAAAGATGAAGCAAAAGTACAGGCTGCTAAAATTATCACGGACGCACAGGCTTCTATCAATAACCAAAAAATGGCTGCCATTGTTGATATTAAGAACCAGGTAGGTAAACTGGTAATTGAAGTGAGTGAAAAAATACTAAGAAGGGAATTAGCCAATAAACCAGAACAGGAAAATTACATCAGGCAATTATCGGAAGAAGTTAAATTAAATTAAAAGAAGCTACAAGATGGTGCTACAAGCCAAAAGCTAAATACAATACACAATGACTAATCCACGTTTGGCCGGGCGATATGCAAAAAGTTTACTCGATCTGTCTGTTGAGCAAAATAGCCTTGAGGCTGTATATGCTGACATGAAATTTTTGTTGTCAGTCAATAAAAGCAATCCTGATTTTGTAGCGATATTAAAAAGCCCGGTAATTACACCTGATAAAAAATTAAAAATAATTCAGTCTGTCACAGAACAACAGGTAAGTAAACTCACTACACTATTTGTAAGACTTCTTATTCAAAAAGCAAGAGAAAGCAATCTTCCTGAAATAGTTAAGGCATTTATTGACCAGTATAACAAATTAAAAAATATTCATAAAGTAAGACTTACAACGGCTGTACCCGTTAGCAATGAATTACAAAAAGATATTCTTAAAAAAGTGATTACTGATAACAATTTTCAGAATATTGAATTGGAATCGGTTGTAGAAGAAGATCTTATTGGCGGATTTAAATTAGAAATGGGAGGGCTGTTAGTTGATGCCAGTATTTTACGTGACCTCAATGATGTAAAAAAACAATTTGCTGATAACGAATACATACATAAGATAAGGTAAGCGCCGCTAAAATTATTTGCCCTGCATAGTTGCGGGGCTTTTTTATGCATATGGTATATTAATGATGGAAAACTTGTACAAAAAAACAGGCTGTTCATTTTGGAACAGCCTGTTTTAGTTTATTCAACGTTTTTTTTATAAAACCGATACTTTCCCCACAGCAATTCGTTTTCCATTCGGATCACTGAGTTCCAGCAAATAAATACCAGATTGCAGGTTTGTGGCATTTACATCTATCCTGTCATAAGGTCTTGTAACCAGGAATGACCTGGAGTAAACCTTCGATCCTTTTGCATCGAACAGCGTAACGTAGCGTGCAGTGGAATTATTTACCTGGCTGTAATATCTTACCTGGAACCTTCCCATATTCGGGTTAGGATAGATAAATAACCATGACGAGACCGAATCAGATATGGTTTGAAGATTCGATAACAGGCTGGTACATCCATTTACGTCTGTCACCGTTGCACTATATGTACCAAATGCATCAATATCTACTGCGTACCTGTCCCTGATGGAGTCCGGAACCAATGTGCCGTTCTTAAACCATTTGTAAGTGTACACACCCGGAGGACTGACAGTGGTAAATAATGTTGCCCTGAGCCCTGGATATAGCCTGGAATAAGGTGCAGCAGTAACCACTACCACCGGTAAAGGATTTATAGTTAATGTAGCTGTATTAGAAGTAACAGCACCGCATGGAGTACCGGTTACTATTACACGATACCGGTTAGTACTAAGCGAAAGACTATTATTAGTAATGGTAAGGGTATTGGTGAAAACCCCTGAATATGGAGCAGTATTACTAAGGTCTGTAAATGGCCCGCCCGCAACACTTACCTGCCATTGATAAGTAAGGTTGCTACCGGTAGCGGTTACACTAAATGAAGTGTTCCCGTTTACACATGCTGTTTTATCAATCGGCTGAGCATTAATAATAACCGGGACCAGCACCGTAAGTGTACCGGCTGTGGAAATGGTACCGGTTGGTGAA
>DATHEH010000328.1:0-6113 GCA_035318685.1 Ferruginibacter sp. | reverse complement strand
AATATATCGGCGTCATTACTTTAATGGATGTGGCAAGAAAGGACGCAAAGGAAACACTAACTGTTTTAAAAAAGATCGGTATCCGCAAAATGATCATGCTCACCGGCGATAACCAAAAAGTTGCGGAAGCCATTGCAAAAGATATTGGCATCACAGATGCATGGGGTAATTTGTTGCCGGAACAAAAAATGGAAGCCATAGATAAGCTAAGAAAGGAGGAAAAAAAAGTAGCGATGGTAGGTGATGGTGTGAACGATGCGCCTGCGATGGCAAAAAGTACGGTGGGGATAGCAATGGGAGCCGCGGGATCGGATGTGGCACTGGAGACAGCGGATATTGCGTTAATGGCAGACCAGCTAAGCAATCTTCCTTTTGCTATCGGCTTAAGTAAAAAAGCTCACCAGATCATAAAACAGAACCTGGTCATCAGTTTGGGTATGGTTGCCATACTCATCCCGCTTACCATTACAGGTATTGCTCATATGGGTCCTGCCGTCATTGGGCATGAAGGTTCAACGCTGGTGGTTGTATTTAATGCGTTGCGTTTGCTGGGGTATAAAAAATAATTATTTTATTCGGTGGTCCGTGTCTTCACCCACCACAATTATTTTTCTTGCCTTGGTTTGGTGCCCCATCAGCCAGCTTATAAATTTTTCAACGCCGCAATTGTGGCGATAGGATCTGCAGATTTAAAAACGGTATTTCCTGCAACCAACACATCAGCACCCGCATTGATTATTGATCCTGCATTTTCTAAAGTAACACCTCCATCGATCTCAATTTTTACTTTCAGTGATCTTTCATCGATCATTTCACGCAGTTGTTTTATCCTGTGGATGGTATGGGGTATGAATGATTGTCCGCCGAAGCCCGGGTTCACACTCATCATGCAAACCAGGTCAATATCGGCTAAAATATCTTTTAAGGAATCAATGGGTGTGTGCGGGTTAATGGCAACACCGGCCTGCATACCCAAACTCTTTATTTGCTGGATATTGCGGTGCAGATGCGGGCAGGCTTCAATGTGAACAGAAAGAATATCAGCTCCTGCTTTTTTAAATGCTTCTGCATAATTCCCGGGTTCTTCGATCATTAAATGCACATCGCAAACCTTGGTTGTTGCTTTCCTGAAAAACTCAACCAGCATTGGACCAAAACTGATATTGGGAACAAACCTTCCATCCATCACGTCGAGGTGATACCAGTCTGCACGGCTTTCGTTCAGCATTTTGCATTCCGATTCCAGGTTGAGGAAATTAGAGGCCAATAAAGATGGAGCTATGATGGGCATGTTCTTAAATTATGAGTGCGAATTTACAGATTAATGGGGCAATTTTTATTTAAAGAGTTTTATAATGGTTAAAACTATGTTGAGGTAGTATGCTTCTCCCTTGTGGCTGGTAGCTTGTAGCTCTACTTCGCCCCCAATCTTGCCAGCGCCTCCTTTGCCTCAACAAAATCCGGTGAGTAAAGTAAAGCCGTTCTGTATTCTTCAATGGCTTCATTTGATTTGTTCAGTTTTTCGAGGCAGCGGCCACGCCAGTAATACCCTTCATCGAAATTATTTTGCAATGTTATTGACTTATTCAAAACCTTTAGTGCTTCTTCATATTTGCCAAGGTCGTACAAAGCGATTGCTTTTTCGCGGTAGGCGAACATGAATGTATAATCCAACAGGAGGGACTTGTCAAAATAACTGATCGCTTTATTCTTATCACCGGCAGCTGTGTAGTAAATGCCCTTTATGAAGAAACCCTCCTTTGCTGTGTTTGTCTGCTTATTAATAAGCAGCAGGTCAGCTAATTCCAGTGCTTTTATATTTTTTGTTTGTGCGTACAATGAACCGAGGGACATGACGTAGCCGGGATCAGGCATGATCTGCACGGCTTTTTCCAAAGACCTTGTGGCATTGATGGTATCGCCATTTTCGAAGTGCAGGGTTGCTTTAATATCCCAGAGCCTGGCATTGTTGCTGTCTTTTTTTAAAGCTTCCCCAGTAGTTGCAATGGCTTTATCAAAATAGCCACTGTCGCGGTAGTACTGGATCAGGTTCTCTTTTAATAAAACAGAATCGGGAAATTGCTGAATGGCATCCTTCATCATTTTTTCCGCGGGTACGATTGAAGAAGACTCATTGACCTGTTCATCGGACGCATGGTTACAAGCTGCCAGGCAGCATAAGACGGATAATAGTAATAAGGTATGTTTCATAAATTTCATCAGCAAAATTAAGACCTGAAGGGTTAGCCACATGACAATTTTCTGACAATCTGGAATTTGACAACAACTAACTTTGCGCCCATAAATTTACAGGATGAAAAAATTGCTTTCTTTATTTGCCGTTGTTGCAACCGTATGCTTATTTGTTTCTTTTAAAAATAAAGCCCCGCTTTCAGATACAATGCGCAACACGGCAGGTTCAGATACAATTTTATTTCCCGGTGAAAAACATTTTGCCAATGTTCAGCAACTCACTTTCGGCGGAGATAATGCCGAAGCCTACTTTAGTTTTGACGGCAAGTGGATCATTTTTCAAAAGACCTCTCCTAAAGAAGGCATACCCTGCGACCAGATGTATATTGGTAAAGTGCCAACGATGGGAGAGAAATTTGAATACAAACTGGTAAGCACCGGTAAGGGAAGAACAACTTGCGGCGCTTTTTTAAAAGACGGCAAACACCTTGTTTATGCATCCACGCATTTAGGCGCCGACAGTTGTCCGCCTGTGCCGGATCGTACCAGGTATGGCAATAAATACATCTGGCCTTTGTACAGCAGCTTTGATATTTTCATGGCAGACCTTAACGGAAAAATTATAAAGCAACTCACCAACAGCAAAGGTTATGATGCTGAAGCAACAATTTCTCCCGACGGAAAACAAATGCTTTACACCAGTACCAAGGATGGTGATATAGACTTGTATATCATGGACCTGAAAACCGGTAAAGAAAAAAAGATAACCAGTGCTTTGGGCTATGATGGCGGTGCATGGTTCAGTCCTGATGGTACAAAGATCATCTGGCGTGCAAGCCGGCCAAAGACCGAAGCCGATATAAAAGAGTATAAGCAACTGCTTGCAGAAAACCTGGTAGCTCCTACCAATATGGAAGTGTTCATTGCTGATGTGAATGGCAATAATGTAAAACAGGTTACATCATTCGGTAATGCCAACTGGGCGCCTGCATATATGCCCGATAGTAAACGTATCATTTTTGCAAGCAACCACCAGAGCAAAAGAGGATTTCCTTTCAACCTTTTTCTCATCAATGAAGATGGCAGTGGCTTAGAGAAAATATCAGCGGAAAGGTCCTTTGATGCATTCCCTATGTTCAGTCCTGATGGCAAGAAGATCATCTTCTGCAGCAACAGGAATAATGGGGGTACAAGAGATACCAATATTTTTATTGCTGATTGGGTGGAGTAGGGTGGGGACGCTTATTGCGGCCTGAACCTTTTCAATCAATATTTAAGCCCTGCGGATTAACCAAATAACGGATTAATAAGTACTATTTATTCCTGCGTGAGAATATCTTACTCACGATCTTCCATTCGCCGTTTATCTTAAGCATATTCATGTAATCGTACAGGATCACTTTTTCCGTTTCTATTTTTATCTTTCCACTGGCGGCATCGCCTTCAATGCTCACTGATTCGATCCCGATCTTTCTTTCAGTTTTATTGGTATTCGCCTTTACCCTGGCAATAAAATCAGCAATGGGCACATCTTTGAATTCACCGGTTTGGCCATCAATATATTTCATTGATGCGGAGGTATGAAAAGCTTTTTCCATACGGTTGCCATCGCCGCTCATATAATCTTCAAGACATGCACGTACTGCGGCCTCATCATTGGTTTGGGCCCGGGTAGTTAAAAATGTGGCTGCGATAAACACGAGCAGTAACAACAGGATCTTTTTCATATTTTTTATTTTTAAATAAACCTATGAAAAACCCACGGACTCTCTTATTGGAATTATATGAGTGGTTATAGCCGGCATCAAATCCTTTGGCACGATATTTTCGCTCATAATGCTTTAATCCTTAATATTATGACAACAAAGATCAGTACGGCATTTTTTACATGCAGTTTTTTTTTACTATCAATTATAGCTTGTAAAAAATCAGACAATCCAACCGGCCTTCCTTCTATCAACAGTGAAAACAACAAAGCTGTGGGCGCTTCGGCAAATGACCTGCTGGGTGCGGCAAAATACACTTCTGTAAAGATAGAAATACAATATATGCCCGGCTTTCAACCTGATGCCGCTGCGGTCAATAACCTGGCGAGCTTTTTAAATACACTTATAAATAAACCGGGTGGGGTTACTGTTACGCAAACACAGATCGCATCTGCGGGCAAAGCTGTTCTGTCATTAAATGATATAGCGACCATTGAAAAAAATAACCGGACCGTATATACTTCAGGAAGCCAGGTAGGGGTTTATTTTTTATTTACGGACGCAAATTATTCAGAAGGGAATGTTTTAGGGATCGCATACCGGAACACTTCTATGAGCCTGATGGGTAAGACCATTCATGATAATTCAGGTGGGCTCGGACAGGCAAGCCGTACAAAACTGGAAAGTACGGTACTGGAACACGAGTTTGCACACATACTTGGTTTGGTAGACATTGGTTCTCCCATGCAAACCAACCATAAGGATGCTGCACATGGTAATCATTGCAGCAATACCAGTTGCCTGATGTATTATGCTTCGGAAACAACAGATATACTCGGATTCCTGCTTACCGGTAATATCCCGGTATTAGACGCTAATTGCAGGGCCGACCTTACTGCCAATGGCGGGAAATAAAACCGTTTATTCGTTAACCAGTTAATCCGTGGGGTAAATTATTTGCCAACTCCTTTAATTATTGAACTCGCCACGGATTAAGGGATGAACCGATTAACGTGTGTTTAGTTCGATCACTTCGCAATCCTTCATTTCATTACCGTCGATGACAAAACGGATGAGGGTCCTGGTTTTGTGCCATCCGTATTTTCCGGCAGCGCCGGGATTCATATGAAGACAGTTGAGCTTATCATCAAACATTATTTTTAAGATATGCGAATGACCACTGATAAAAAGCTGCGGTTGGTGGATCAGTAATTCTTTTTTTGTATCGGGATTATACCTGGGAGGATAGCCGCCGATATGCCGCATCATCACCTTTACATCCTCGCAGGTAAATACCAGCTGTTCCGGAAATTCAGACCGGATGTCCTGCCCGTCTATATTGCCATAAACACCCTTTAGTCTCTTTTTCTCTTTTATTCTCTCCGCTAATTCTCCTGTGCCAAAATCCCCTGCATGCCATATCTCATCGCAGTCTTTGAAGTGCTCAAAAATCGCTTCATCAAGGTAATTGTGCGTGTCAGAAACTAATCCGATCCTTGTCATGCAGAATAAATATTAAAGTGTAAATTTACAGGGAATCGGTTTGGCGATATGTAGAAATAGAGTTTTACCTGTGTTTTTCCCATCTTCAAATCACCAAATCTTCAAATGAACTAATCGATTATGCCTTTTCACCGCAACTTCACCTATTATATCGACAAGCGCAGCTGGAAATATATTTTCCTCCTGGCCTCGCTTGAACTTTGCGTCTGGTAATACCTCATCATTCAAAAGAATTACATTTTTAATTCTTAATTTTTCATTCTTAATAATTTAATCATGGCGCACTATCATACAGCAGGAACCATTCCGCATAAACGGCATACCCAATTTTACAAACCCGACGGGGAATTATATTCAGAACAATTATTTTCTACGGAAGGCTTCAGTAACGACTATTCCATTCTATACCATCATTACCCGCCAACCCAGATCATCAGTACGGACGAGCCTGTTAATGTTCAACCCCGGATAGCAGAAGAAAAAATGCTTAAGCACCGCAGCCTGGAAGGTTTTAAAATAAAACCCGAAAAGGATTACCTCAAAAGCCGAAAGGCCGTTTTGGTGAATAACGATTGCCATATCGTACTTGCCGCACCACAGGAAAGCATGACCGGCTATTTTTATAAAAATGCCGATGCTGATGAGATGATCTTCGTGCATGAAGGCAGCGGGGTTTTAAAAACACAATATGGTAATCTTGATTTTGCCTAT
>DATHEH010000327.1:0-3933 GCA_035318685.1 Ferruginibacter sp. | reverse complement strand
GAGATCTCTTCTTTTCACTGTTTGGTACCCTATCACTACAACATCTTCCTGTGTAATCGCTTCTCTGACCAGTTGAACAGAAACGGGGCCTGTCCCGGATACGGAAACAATTTTAGTAGCATATCCAACAGCAGAAACGACGAGGTCAGCAGAGGCCGTGACGGTAACAGTAATGGAAAAATTTCCGTCCTTATCGCTTTGAACCCCGTTTTTTGAACCTTTGGCAAGAATATTCACGCCCTGGACAGGGTTCCCGGATTCGTCGATAACCTTGCCGGTAATGGTTTTATTCTGGGCCAGGAGGGTAAAGGGAATAAAGAACAAAACAGTAAGAAACGTTAGTAACTTATTCATATAGCAATATTTATTATTTCAAAAAGAAAAACAGCAAACCATTTTAAATCGTTCTCAGGGTCAAAACTTATTCGTAATTTCAAGGGGAAACAGAGACCAATTCTACATAGTTTATTTAACAATTTATTGTTCTTCAATTTATTTTTTTACGCAATCGTTGCCGGTAACGATTGCAACACGATGAGTATTAGCTAAAACTAAAAAAATCAAGCCCTTAAAGGAATTTGAGTAACCGGAAGTGATCATGAAAAAAGGATAAAATACTAACGAAAAATGTACGAGGCCATAACCATAAAAGACATTGCCAAAGCACTTGGATTATCCACGTCAACTGTTTCGAGGGCATTGCGGGGCAGTTATGAAATAAGCTCTGAAACCAAAAAACTGGTGATCGAATATGCGGAGCAATATAATTACAGGCCAAACCCCATTGCCTTGAGTTTAAAGGAACGCCGCAGCCGTTCCATCGGCGTGGTAGTTTGCGAGATCGCCAACAACTTTTTTTCACAGGCCATTAACGGCATCGAATCCATTGCTTACAACCGGGGTTACCACGTTATCATATCCCAAAGCCATGAATCCTACGACAGGGAGGTTGTGAATGTTGAACACCTTGCTTCAAGGTCGGTGGATGGATTACTCGTCTCTCTTTCCACGGAGACCGATCATATAGAACATTTTAAGAATTTACACGACAAGGGGTTTCCTATAGTTTTTTTTGACAGGATAACCAACGATATTGAAACGCATAAAGTAGTAGCCGATAATTACAAGGGCGCTTATGATGCCACGCAACATTTGATAGATGCAGGCTATACTAAAATTGCGCACCTTACCAGTTCGGCCCACCTGTCTATTTCCATTGAAAGGCTGAATGGATACAAAGCTGCTTTAAAAGATAATGACATACCGGTTTTGGAATCGTATATAAAACATTGCAACCACGGCGGCATGATCTATACAGAACTGGAAGCTGCCGTAAAAGAGCTGGTGAACTTAAAAGAAAGGCCCGATGCCATTTTCAGCGCCGGCGACAGGCTTACCCTGAGTTGTCTTACGGCTTTAAAGTCTATCGGTTTAAAAGTTCCCGATGACCTTGCCGTGGTTGGATTTTCAAATTCAGCGCTGGTAGAATTATTTAATCCGAGCCTCACCGCGGTAAAACAACCGGCTTTTGAAATGGGACAGGTTGCCACCGAATTACTCATTAACCTTATTGAAAGTAAGAGACCTGTTACCGAATTTGAAACAGTGGTTTTACAAACCGAATTGTTTGTGCGGGATTCATCTGCAGCCAAAACCACAAAAAAAAGTCTTAAACCAAAAAAGGCGGTTAGTTAGCCTGCCCATCTTCTCTAAACTTCCAGCTATTGCTGATTTGTTGTCATATATAGCTCAATTCAGGGCTGAAAGGGCTTCCCCGGTAAAAAAATGACACAAATCTTATTTGGATTATTCCTGATTTTTATAATTTTATCCCGCCAGAGACTATTTCACTTTAAAAAATGAAATAATGCTAACTGAAACAAACGCAGAAAGATTCAGCATCGACAAGTTTATAGCAGGATGCCTCAGCCTTGACTGGCTGGATATACATTTACGCTGCCAGAATATTGAGGTTTGGGCAGAAAGCATAACCGTATCAACTAAAGACCCTGAGTATTTAATTAAAGAACGGGAAAGAGTATCATTTATCCAATTCATCGAGCAATTCTGTTTCATCATTACAAAAAAGAACATTGCAGCAAAACCCCGCGGCATGAGCAATGCCAATTTCCTGAAAGTAAAACCAATAGTAGAAAAACTGGTCAACGCCGGAGACCTGAAAAAAGACTGGCTGGCCCTTTATGAAAAACAGCAATAAGATTTTATTTTAATTTCCCCTGGTAAAAATCCAGCACTTTTGTTCGCAGTAAATATTCGTAACGTGCAATGGTAAGATTAATGGTCGCACGGTCGAGGTTATTTTTTACGATAAGGTATTCCACACTATTCAGCGCACCAAGGTTAAACCTGATCTCAGCAGCACGGAATGATTCATTGAATGCCGCTACCTGTTCTTCCAAAACTTTGTACTTGTCATAGGCCATCGTCATAGCCAGGTGGGCCTGTTCTATTGCCTGGCGCAATTGTATCCTTGTGTTTTCAGCTACATAACCTGTTCTCTTCTCTTCCACCTTTGCAAGCCGCACACTCGTTCTTGTACGGAATGCATTAAAAATGGGAACCTGTAAGCTAACCCCGAAATAAGTATTCAGGTTATTATTGTATTGGTTAAAATAATTTATTTTCCGGCTGTTGAAACTTGTTTGTTTTGTTATTACAGGAATATTATTCCCGTTCACCACTACGTAATCACTGCCGGCAACATCTGAAACACCGGTAACGGTTGATAATCTTGCAGCACTTGAATAGTTGGTTCCGAGCTGGCCAAATAAAGAAACCGTTGGATAAAGCCCTGCTGCCGCAACTTTTATTCCCTTAGCTGCAGCCTTTGTGCGCAGGTCAGCGGCTTTCACCATCGCAAGATCCTGCAAAGCGGTTGTATAGATCATATCTGCAGTACCCGCATATAAAGCAATGGTCATGTCAAATCCTTCACGGTCTATCTGCATGTCTTTATTGTAAGGGATATTCATGTACTGCGCCAGGGTTAATTTCGACATTTCCAACGCACTTACCGCATTGATGATGGCAAGCTGGTCGGATGCGTACTGGCCTTTCATATCAAAGAGGACAGCGGGTGCAATGGCGCCTTCTTTGTTCAGCAGGTCAAGACGCTCCACTTGTTTTTCCGTTACACTGATCTGTTTCCGGGTAAGGGCCAGCACGTCTTCATTATTCATCAGTTGCAAAAAAGATAAGATCACATTCAGTGTAAGGTTATCTTTTTCCTGTTGCAGTTCCATTTTTGAAGCTTCATAGGTAAGCGAGGCCTGGCGTATGGAATGCTGGTTTTGAAATCCCCTGAATACAGGAACCGATGCGCTCAGTGCTGCATTGGAAGAAGAGAGCTGCTGGTTACTGTACGCATTCGTAAAAGGGTCGATGCTGCGGCCGTTGTTGATACCATAGTTAACATCGGCAGCTACATTGGGCAGGCGGTTGAACTTTGACTGGTTGAGATTTATTTTTGCCGCCTGCTCCAGCAGTCCATTCTGTTTTATGGTGACATTATTTGCCAGTGCAATATCCAGGCTGGCCTGCAGCGTTAATCTGGAAGGTACATTCTGTGCATACACATTTGCAAAGCCGGCTACGGTTGATATGCACAGCATTAAAAAAAATCTTGTTCTCATCATTATGTCTTTTTAAATTTTTTATCATTGGATACGGCCGTCCAGCAGGTTGATCACCCTTGAACCATAGGAGGCATTTTTTTCTGAATGTGTTACCTGTATAATGGCTACACCATCTCTATTCAATTCGCTGAACAAATTCATGATCTCTTCGCCCTGTTTTGAATTCAGGTTACCGGTAGGCTCATCAGCCAGTATCAATCTTGGTTTGGAGATAAGGGCCCTTGCAATACCCACCAGTTGCTGCTGCCCCCCGGAAAGCTGTGCAGGAAAAAGATCT
>DATHEH010000326.1:0-5515 GCA_035318685.1 Ferruginibacter sp. | reverse complement strand
TGGAGCCCAGTTCAAACTGAGCAAGGCAGTTTACCTTGATTGGTGGATACTTGGCCCTAATTACGGAAGTTCAAAAGGAAACCTTACAGGCAAAAAGACAATGGATGCCGCAGACCAGCAGGACCTGAGAGATGAGCTAAGGGACCTGGATATCCCGCTTACCGAATACACTTATAAGGTGGACGGAAATGGCGCCCGGATCGACTTCAAAGGGCCATGGGCAGGTATCAGGTCAGGTATTTGTATTGGAATAAGATTTTAATAAAACTTAAATAACTAAAAAAAATGATAGCCTTAAAGGCTGTCATTTTTTTAGTTAATCCGCGTCATTATCCTTTAGTAAGAACTCCGCCTTGGTGATCCAGGAAAATCCAAATGAGATCAGTGCAATGGATTCAAACCAGAACACGAGGTGATACTTTGCACTCAGGGAACCAAGCCATATCATACCGATAGTGATGCAAACAATACAAAAGATCATGACAATACCGCAAACCAGGTAAACCTTATTACGCTTGTCTTTTTGTTTGGTTCGCCTGCCTGGCCCTGTTTTCCGGAAAAGGTAGATGGAGAAAAAAATAAAAACACCAAAAAGTAACAACGCAAAAACGAAATGCATGATGTGCACGACATAGTTGGAACTGGTAGTAGGACAAAGCGCCACACCCAGCGCAAATATGCATCCCAGGTTGGCAGTCCTGCTGTCAATGCTGTCGTATCCTTTATACGCCATTAAAAAGAAACCGAGAACGAACAAAATGCCTACTAAAATATCACCAGCGGTACTGTTATCATAGTAATCACTTACCGAAAATTCAATGTCGAAATTATTGTAAGCAATAAAATTGCCAATGATCAGGAGCAATGGCAATAATATGCCCGTAGCGCCGATCAGAATCCGGAGTGCATAATAGGAGATGACCTGGTCATTTTTTTGAGGGGTTTTTACACCAGGTAAAAGATCGTTGTTCATGATTAAGGGATTTAATGGTTATTTGGATCATTGGCGGGTTTAAAAATAAGCAAAGTCATATAAATAAATATGTTTATAAGCCGAATTTTGCCATGAAAGAGGGCTTATTGCCTGGAACAATTCCTTGTCATTAAAATTAATAGACAAAATTTTTACTGAAAACCAGTTACTTACAAAAGGCCGGTAAAAAATAGTTGCCATTATCTTTGGCAGGTAGGCTCATTTACAATTACCTTCGCCGTCCAAATTAAAAAGCCTGCGGGGATGGCTGCAGGTTCATCTAAAAAAAAGAACAATGAGCAAATTACATTTTACAACAAAACATGCGAACGAGGCTACCGTTAAACACAACTGGTACGTTGTGGATGGTACTAATCAAACCGTTGGTCGTATGTGTGCCAGGATCGCGGCAGTTCTTCGCGGTAAGAACAAAGCATACTACACGCCACACGTTGATTGCGGCGACTTTATTATTGTAACCAATTGCGAAAAGGTAAAATTTACCGGCAATAAACTGGAAGATAAAGTATACGATACTTTCAGTGGCTACCCCGGTGGCCGTAAGGAAGAGTCAGCAATGAATCTTTTAAAGCGTCGCCCAGAAGTAGTTATCGAAAGAGCTATCAAAGGAATGTTGCCTAAGAACCGTTTGGGTCGCCAGATGTACAAAAAATTATTTGTCTACCAGGGTGCTGAGCATCCACACGGTGCACAACAACCAAAGGATTTAAAATTCTAAAAAAGCTGCAAGCTATCAGCTACAAGCCGCAAGTAAAATACTGCCCTTGAAGCCTGAAGCTTGAGTCTAAAAAAAACAAATAAATGGAAAAGCAAAAAAACGCAGTCGGCCGCAGAAAAGAAGCTGTAACCCGTGTTTTCCTTTCTAAGGGCGACGGAAAGATCACAGTTAACGGTAAAGACTATAAAGTGTATTTCCCGCTGGTTTATTTACAAAACCAGGTGGAAGCGCCTTTAAAAACTATTGAATCTTCAGATAAGTATGATGTTGTTGTAAATGCAACAGGTGGAGGAGTAAAAGGACAGGCAGAAGCAGCAAAGCTGGGTATTGCCCGTGCATTGCTTGAAGTTAGTGCTGATTATCGTCCTGTGCTAAAAGCTGCGGGTTTGCTAAAGCGTGACCCGCGTTCTGTAGAGCGTAAGAAGCCGGGCCGTAAAAAAGCAAGAAAGAGCTTCCAGTTCAGTAAGCGTTAAGAGAAAGATGATAGCTATTAGCCATAAGCTTTTAGCCAATACAAATAACTTAATAATTAAAATGCTGATGCTAATAGCTAAACGCTAAAGGCTAACAGCTCAAAAAAGTAACAATGGAAAATAATACTTCCTTACAACAGCAACTTTTAGAAGCAGGTGTACACTTTGGTCACTTAAAGAAAAAGTGGAACCCTAAAATGTTGCCATACATCTTTGCTGAAAAGAAAGGTATACACATTATCGACCTGAACAAGACCGTAGAAGGCTTACAGGAATCTGCCGCAGCTTTAAAAGCAATTGCACGCAGCGGTAAAAAAATAATGTTTGTAGCTACAAAAAAACAGGCTAAGGAGATCGTTAGCGATTGCGCCAAGCGTGTTAACATGCCTTACGTTACAGAACGCTGGTTGGGCGGTATGCTGACCAACTTCAATACCGTACGTAAAAGTGTGAAGAAAATGCAGAGCATTGAAAAAATGCTGGCTGATGGAAGCGCAGAAAGCTTAACTAAAAAAGAACGCTTAACACTTACACGTGATAAGGATAAAATGGAAAAGGTTTTAGGCGGTATCGCACAGATCAGCCGTGTACCTGCTGCATTGTTCATGGTGGATATAGGACATGAGCACATTGCGCTCGCCGAAGCAAGAAAACTGAACATCAGCACATTCGGTATGGTTGATACCAACTCTGATCCTAATAAGATCGATTTCGCTATTCCTGCAAATGATGATGCTACAAAATCGATCGCTATCATCGTTAATTATTTAACCGCTGCAATTGCAGAAGGCTTGCAGGAACGCCAGGCAGATAAAGACGAAGAAGATAACAGCGATACAGAAGAAAGTGCAGAAGCCAAAGCAGCACGTTTTGAACAGAAAGCAGATGGCGGGGATGACAGGAACAAGCGTGGTGGCGGAAGAGGTGTTTCTTCTCAACCTAAGCGTCGTGTAGCAGGCCCGGGTGCCGGTGGCAGAAGGCCGGCAGGTGGCGGAGGACCAAGGTAAAGCCCATCCTATCCTTCCCGGAGGGAGGGGAAAAGGAGAAGATTGCAGCGAAGATCATGCTGTTATTATTTTTGATTCGGGCATTTATGCTTTAATCAACTTCATGGGCGTCGCACTCTTGTACCCTTTACCTTTTTTCAGCAGGTGTCATTAAATAATCCCGCTGTTAAATAAATTCTTAATTATCATGAGTGTAACAATAACAGCAGCAGACATTAATAAATTACGCCAGGCAACAGGCGCGGGCATGTTGGATTGCCGCAAAGCACTGACAGAAAGCAATGGCGATTTTGAAGCAGCCATCGATTGGTTGCGTAAGCAGGGACAAAAAGTTGCCGCCAAGCGCAGCGACAGGGAAGCGAAAGAAGGTGTGATCATAGCAAAAACAACAGCAGACAATAAAAGCGGTATCATTTTATGTATCAGCGCCGAAACGGATTTCGTTAGCCGTAACCCGGAGTTCGTTGCTTTTGTACAGAATATTGCCAACGCAGCGATCGAGCACAATACACAAAGCGCACTTGAATTAAATGATATAATGGTTGGAAATGTAAAAGTTTCTGAACTGATCAATGATAAACTTGCCGCTATTGGTGAAAAGATCGGTATCACACGTTTTGAAAGGGTGAATGCAGAATACGTAGCAAGTTATATCCACGGGGCTAACCGCATGGGTGTGTTGGTAGGGATGAACAAACCTGCGGCAGAAGCAGGCAAGGATGTGGCCATGCAGATCGCCGCAATGAACCCGCTGGCAGTTGACGAAACTTCTATACCGGGTGAAATGATCGCCAGGGAAAAAGAAATTGCTATCGAACAAATAAAAGCAGAAGGTAAACCGGCTGAAATGGCTGAGAAGATCGCTGTGGGTAAAGTAAATAAATTCTTTAAAGAAAATACACTGATGGCACAGGCCTTTGTAAAAGATAACAGCAAAAGCGTTGCGGATTTTTTGAAGAGCGTTGATGCCGACCTGAAAGTTACAGAGTTCAAGAGAGTGGCTTTAGGATAAATATTTAATATTAAAATACCGGAAGGGCGAAACATTTGTTTCGCCCTTTTTTGTGCGTTGCAGGCTAAAGGAAGAAGGCAGTTCCGGTAGCGGGTAACCGGGTTAAAAATTTAGCTGTATTATTTCCCGGATATTTTTATTAAATTAGGATGTTGTTAAATCTTCACTTAAACAAATACTTGCTATGAGAAAGTTACTATTGTTTATTTTATTCATTTTCCCGATCACATTACTGGCTCAAAAAAAGGTCACGGGTAAGATCACAGATCAAAACGCCAGGCCGCTTTTTTCGGTCAATGTGCAGGAAAAGGGAAAATCCAATTTTGCCACAACGGATAATAATGGCATCTACATTATTAACGTGCAAGGCGACGAGTCAGTTCTTGTCTTTTCCTCTGCAGAATTCACTGGCCAGGAAATACCGGTTGGGGGAAGAACCGCGATCGATGTTCAATTAAAATTTAATGGTGCGATGAGCGAGGTAGTTGTAACCGCCTTGGGCATTTCACGTAAAGAAAGGTCGTTGGGATATTCCACCCAACAGGTGAACGGTGATAATCTTACGCTGACAAAAGAACAAAATGTTTTGGGCTCCCTTGCCGGTAAGATCGCCGGTGTACAGGTAACGGGCTCGTCGGGAGCAAGTATGGGTGGTACGCAAAAGATAAAAATAAGGGGTGTTAATTCTATAGGAGGTACGGATCAACCACTCATTGTGATAGATGGTACACCAATTTCAAATGCAAACTTCGCCAGCAGCGACAAAGCAGATTTTGGAAATGTTGCACAGGATATAAATCCTGAAGACATTGAATCAGTAAATGTGCTGAAAGGCCCTGCCGCCTCGGCGCTTTACGGTATACGGGGACAATACGGTGTGATCATGATCACAACAAAAAAAGGGAAAAAGGGGGCTAAAAAAGTAAATATTCAAATAAACTCTGCTTTTTCAATTGAAAAAGCCGGAAATTTTTTCCCGCTTCAGAATTTATACGGGGGAGGTTCAAGCCAAACATGGCGCACACTTCCAAATGGCGAGAAGTATGTTGATATGAGTGTGGATGAAAGCTGGGGCCCAAGGATGGATGGTACACCGGTACGGCAGATTTTTAGTTTTTATCCGCAGGATCCGGAATACAAACAATTGACGCCCTTTGTTGCGCATCCGGATAACATAGAAGATTACTATCGTACCGGAAGCAATATCAATAATGGTATCATAGTTTCAGGCGGAAATGAGAACAGTACTTTCCGGTTAAGTTTTAATGATACGAGGATACAGGGTGTAGAACCAAATACAAAATTAAGAAG